>CAZJZP010000178.1:0-5348 GCA_964550505.1 uncultured Prolixibacteraceae bacterium
CGACCATGGCACTGTATAAAAAAGCAGGAGCCAGTCCTATGGCGGGATGTTTGCCGATGCTCTTGCAGATGCCAATCTTGTTCGCAATGTTTCGTTTTTTTCCATCATCAATTGAACTAAGGCAGCAGTCTTTTTTATGGGCTAATGATCTCTCATCTTATGATTCTATTTTTTCATGGGATGTATATATTCCTTTATTAAGTGATGTTTATGGAAATCATGTTAGTTTATTTACTCTACTTATGTCAATTACGACCATTATATATACGAAAGTAAATATGGCAAATCAGGCAACAGGATCGCAAATGCCCGGAATGAAAGTAATGATGTATATGATGCCGGTAGTGTTTTTGGGTGTTTTCAATAGTTATGCTTCTGGATTAAGCTATTATTATTTCTTGGTGAATATGATAACCTTCATGCAAATGTTTATTATTAGAAAATTTGTTGACGAAGATAAATTACATGCTAAAATAAAATTGAAACAAAAGGCAGCAGGACCTCTGAAAAAATCGAAATTCCAAAAAAGAATGGAAGATATGGCGAAGCAAAGAGGAATGGCTCCACCTCGAAAATAAAATTGGATTAAAAAATTAAAAATATTTGTTAGTAAAAAAATTAAATTATATCTTTGCAGCCCTTTTTAAGGATAAAAAAATATAGAATATGTATTTAACGATAGAGAAAAAAAGAGAAATATTCAAAGATTTCGGCAAGTCAGAATTCGATACGGGTTCTGCAGAAGGACAAATTGCTTTGTTTACACACAGAATTAAACACCTAACAGAGCATTTGAAAAAGAATAAGAAAGACAAAGCTACGGAACGTTCCTTGGTAAGATTAGTTGGTAAACGCCGACGTTTACTGGATTATCTTAAGCATAAAGACGTGGAAAGATACAGAGAAATTGTAAAAAAACTCGGTCTTCGTAGATAAGTTAAAAAAAATATGTACTTTTGAAAGGCAGTTTCATCTTTAGAAATTGCCTTTTTTAGTATGAAATTACGCATTATATATCTAAAAGAAAATAAATTATGTCAAAAGAAGCAATTGTAAAAAGTTTTCAAATGAGCGACGGTAGAGAAATATCTATCGAAACAGGAAAACTTGCTACCCAGGCCGATGGTTCGGTCGTGGTAAGAATGGGAAAAACAATGCTGTTAGCAACAGTAGTATCCAAAAATGAAGCAGCAACAAACGTAGATTATTTACCTTTATCAGTAGATTATCAAGAAAAATATGCCTCTGCAGGAAGATTTCCTGGTGGGTTTTTTAAACGCGAAGCTCGTCCTTCAGAATACGAAATATTGATTTCACGATTAGTGGACAGAGCATTACGTCCGCTTTTTCCCGATGATTATCATGCAGAGACACAGGTTTTAATCTATTTAATATCTTTGGAAAAAGACGCTTGTCCTGATGCTTTAGCTGCTTTAGCGGCTTCTTCAGCAATCTCCGTTTCTGATATTCCTTTTCATGGACCAGTTTCAGAAGTACGTGTTGCAAAAATTGAAGGTCAATACCTTGTAAATCCAACAATCTCTCAGCTAGAAAATGCAGAATTAGAAATAATGGTTGCAGGAACTGTTGAAAATGTGAATATGGTAGAAGGCGAAATGAATGAAGTTTCTGAAGAAGAAATGATGGAAGCTATCAAAATTGCACACGAAGAGATCAAAATACAATGCAAAGCGCAGAAAGAACTAGAAGAAATGCTCGGCAAACAAGATAAAAGAGAATACTGCCATGAAGAGCATGATGAAGAATTACGCGAAAAAGTAAAAAAAGAAACCTACGATAAAGTTTATGCAGTGGCTAAATCAGGTTTTGCAGATAAACAAAAACGTAAAGAAGCTTTTGCTGCCATTAAAGATGCCTTTTTGGAAAGCATGACGGAGGAAGAAAGAGAAGAAAAACAAGGATTGGTATCAGTATATTACCACGATGTTGAAAAAGAAGCTGTTCGTAAAGTAGTTTTAGAAGAACGTATTCGACTTGATGGAAGAAAAACAGATGAAATTCGTCCTATCTGGACAGAAATAGATTATCTGCCCTCTGCTCACGGCTCTGCTATTTTTACAAGAGGAGACACACAATCCTTAACAACAGTAACTTTAGGGACAAAATTAGACGAGCAAATCATTGACGGAGCTGTTTTCGAAGGTAAAAGTAATTTTATTTTGCATTATAATTTCCCGCCATTTTCTACTGGCGAAGCGAAAATGATGAGAGGAACTTCCAGAAGAGAAGTTGGTCACGGAAATCTAGCAATGCGTGCATTAAAGCGCATGATACCACATGGAGAAGAAAATCCATATACTGTTCGTGTTGTTTCTGACATACTCGGATCTAATGGTTCATCTTCTATGGCTACTGTTTGTGCTGGATGTATGGCATTAATGGATGCCGGAATTCAGATTCCTAAAATGGTTTCAGGAATTGCAATGGGATTAATTGCCGACACTACTACTGGAAAATATGCTGTACTTTCTGATATTCTTGGTGATGAAGACCATTTAGGAGACATGGATTTTAAAGTTACCGGAACAAAGGATGGTATTACTGCCTGTCAAATGGATATTAAGGTTGACGGATTATCTTATGATGTTTTAGCCGAAGCTCTTGCGCAAGCAAAACAAGGCCGTATTCATATTATGGATGAAATGAGCAAAACTATTTCCTCTCCACGAGAAGATTACAAAGAATTTGTTCCTCGCATTGAGAAACTTATTATCCCCAAAGATAAAATTGGTGCTGTTATTGGTTCAGGAGGAAAAGTTATTCAAGAACTTCAATTGCAAACCGGAACAAAAATTATGATTGAAGAAGTTGGAGATACCGGAGTGATTGATATTTTTTCTGATGATAAAGATAGTATTGAACTAGCAAAAGAAAAGATTCATTTATTAATTACTGATCCTGAAGTTGGCGAAGTGTATGATGCAACAGTGAAGAATCTGGCTACTTATGGTGCTTTTGTTGAAATTCTTCCTGGAACAGAAGGCTTATTGCACGTTTCTGAAATATCATGGGAACGTATTAAAGATGTATCCGATGTATTGAAAGAAGGAGATAAGGTGAAAGTAAAACTTATCGAAATAGATAATAGATCAGGAAAAATGCGATTATCTAGAAAAGTGCTTCTTCCAAAACCGGAAGGATACGTTGAACCTACTCCTGAAGAAAGAGAAAGAAGTAAACAAAGACGTAACGACAGAAACAACGATCGCAATCGTAACGATAGAAACCGAAGACGATAGTGCAAATAGGATTAAAGACAAAATCTTGTCGATAACATCCTTATTTTGTCGATTAAACCCACTAAAATTTCTGTAAATAAATGGAAATCAGTGGGTTTTCTCTATTTATTTTGTTAAAGTAAAGTTAAATTTGAGCAAAAACTCATTTTAGTTGTTTTATTTTGCAAAACTTTATTTTAAAGTGTAACCAAAATCATTCCACTGCGTTAAATATGCACAGTGAACATAAAAATTATCATACAACATTTAATACTATAGGATAGCAATGAGGCAACTTAAAATTACAAAACAAGTAACCAACAGAGAAACGGCTTCTCTGGAAAAATACCTGCAAGAAATCGGAAAGGTAGATTTGATTACGGCAGAAGAAGAAGTGATACTGGCTCAAAAAATCAAACAAGGAGATCAGGCAGCTTTAGAAAAACTTACCAAATCGAATTTACGTTTCGTTGTTTCTGTTGCAAAACAATATCAAAACCAAGGTTTATCCTTACCGGATTTGATTAACGAAGGAAATTTAGGTCTTATTAAAGCCGCACAACGATTTGATGAAACCAGGGGATTTAAGTTTATCTCTTATGCTGTTTGGTGGATTCGCCAGTCTATTCTTCAGGCATTGGCAGAGCAATCGCGTATTGTTCGTTTACCATTAAACAAAATTGGTTCATTAAACAAGATTAATAAAACTTATAATTCGCTGGAACAAGAGTTTGAACGTGAACCCAGCAATGATGAAATTGCGTCAAAATTGGAATTAGATGTTACTGAAGTAAAAGAAACTGTTCGTAACAACGGTCGCCATTTATCAATGGACGCTCCTTTAACTAGTGATGATGATACGAATCTTTACGACGTATTTAAAAGTAATACAGAGCAAACTCCGGAAAAAGGATTAATGACAGATTCCCTTCGTACAGAAGTTAAGAGAGTCTTGGAAACATTGAATGCTAGAGAAGCAGATGTTTTACGTTATTATTTTGGTCTAGATGGAGCGGCGCAACTCACACTAGAAGAAATTGGCGAAAAATTTGATCTTACCAGAGAAAGGGTCAGACAAATAAAAGAAAAAGCCATTAGAAAGCTCAAACACGAGTCGAAATGTAGAAATTTAAAACCCTATTTAGGATAAAAAAAAGGAGCCAGCTTTCATGCTGGCTTTTTTTTTGTATATTTACCACCAAAATTTATTATAGCTATTTAAAAAACAATAAAGTATTGAAAATAATTATTAAAGATTAAATTTAGATTAATGAAGCATCTTTTAGCCCCATCTTTATTATCCGCAAATTTTGCATGCCTGGAAAAAGACGTCGAAATGCTGAACGAAAGCCAAGCAGATTGGCTTCACCTTGATGTTATGGACGGTGTTTTTGTTCCAAATATTTCTTTTGGTTTTCCCGTGATTAAGAGTATTCGCAAACTAACAAATAAAACCTTGGATGTACATTTAATGATTATTCATCCAGAACAATATTTTTCTGTTTGCAAAGAAGCAGGAGCAGATATTGTGAGTTTTCATATCGAAGGCTGCAATCATGTTCATCGAAATATATTTGCCATTAAAGATTTGAAAATGAAAGCAGGAATAGTGCTTAATCCGCATACTCCTGTTTCTTTATTAGAAAATTGCATTAAAGATTTGGATATGGTTTTATTAATGTCAGTAAATCCTGGATTTGGAGGACAAAGTTTTATTCCACAAACAGTAGAAAAAATTATTCAACTCAAAGCATTAATACAAAAAACCGCTTCCGCAGCACTAATCCAAGTAGATGGAGGAGTAAATATGGAAAATGCAGCAAGCATTGTTCGTGCAGGAGCCGATGTTCTTGTTGCCGGAAGTAGTGTTTTTAATACGGAGAATCCATCTGAAGCCATTAAAATCTTGAAAAATGTATAAACGAGCCCTTAGTTTTTTTGTTATTCTTATTATTGCTGCTTCCGTCAATCATTCAAAAGCACAGCAAACGAATTTAGAATTGATAGACAATGCAGATTTATACACTTACGACATCGATTTCTACAAAAAATACGATACCATTTATGGTCGTTTATACTTTGATGGGAAAAATGAATATCTTGAAAGTT
>CAZJZP010000179.1:0-5281 GCA_964550505.1 uncultured Prolixibacteraceae bacterium
AACTTTATGTGGACAAATTGCTAGGAAAAGAAACCCCAGCTTATTTCGAACGCCTGGGTATCAATGGCGATGGTATGCCGGAGAAGGCGTTTAAATAAACAACAATTAAAAAGTGTATTCAACTATCAATTTCTGCAAGAAATTATAGTAATCAAAATAATAGCGAATAAATTAATTCTTTGTTAGTTAACTTTTTATTCTTTGATAACAATTGTTGATTTTATACCCTCTGTTGTTAGAACTTTTGCAAAATATATCCCCTTGGAAAATTTTTGCAGATTAATTTTATTTTTGTTTGACTTGAGTACAATCTGCCCTAAGTTGTTATATAATTCTACTTCAATAAAGCCTTTAGTTTCAATAATTATTTCGTTATTTGTTGGATTTGGATAAATCAATAAACCATTATTATTAGAAATATCTTCTAAACCATTTGTACCAATAACAACATCTAGTATCGTAGTATCACTCATACAACCATTTTGGTCTTCTGCAATAACATAAATATGCCCAAGTCCGATAGAATCCCACTGAACTTGAATCACATTATTTGCGATTTGCTGAAGAATAGTTCCTTTTTCAACAGACCATGTATAGAGTAGTGAATTATTCAGTGCATAATATATCTCAGATTGATAGAGGATTACGGCGCTTAATCCATTAATCGAAATATTTGTAGGATTTGGAATGACGGTTAAATTAAGTTCTAATAAACTATCACAGCCATTTATAGTTGGATAGTTTACAAAATATGTGCTGTCTTCAGAATAGTAACTCCCCTCCCAGAATAAACTGTCGTTTTCACAGATTGAATATACTGTATTGTAATGGTAATGAGGATTTACTACTAGATCTAGTTGCATGATACTATCGCAGCCATTTATAGTTGGATAGTTTACAAAATATGTGCTGTCTTCAGAATAGTAACTCCCCTCCCAGAATAAACTGTCGTTTTCACAGATTGAATATACTGTATCGAAATGGTAAACAGGGTTTACAACTAAGTCCAACTGCATGATACTATCGCAACCATTTATAGTTGGATAATTTACAAAATATGTGCTGTCTTCAGAATAGAAATTCCCTTCCCAGAATAAACTGTCGTTTTCACAGATTGAATATACTGTATCGAAACGGTAAACAGGATTTACTACTAAGTCCAATTGCATGATACTATCGCAACCATTTATAGTTGGATAGTTTACAAAACAGGTACTGTCTTCATAATAGAAACTCCCCTCCCAAAACAGGCTGTCGTTACCGCAAATAGTAATAGCAGTACTTTGATGATAAGTTGGGTTTACGGTTAAATTCATGTGTAAAATACTGTCGCAACCAAATACATTTAAGTATTCACTTGTGTATGTTCCAGGCAATGAGTAATAATCCCCACACCAATATACACTATCTCCATCACAAATAGTAATGCTGTCGTTGTGCTCTTCATCCATTAAAAATGTTATTGAAGACCCAGTTAATACCGTATCCAAAATGGTAATCCATGCATCATTTGTGACAATTGCAGGATTATAATCGAAATAGATATAGCCAATGTTACGAACTAATGCTCCATTTGGTACTGAACTATTCAGAGCGACTTTAAACTTAATAAAGCCATGACTGTTTGGCTCATCTGTCGTACTATCCGGAAGATTTATGTTATTAAATGAAAATTCAAGCACGGGTCTTACCTGCCCACTAACATCGTATGTATATTCATGTGAACTTGCTCCCCATTGAATTGTTGAAAGATCTAAATATTCAGATAGTGTATCAATTACAACTACATTAAATGCTGTATCATTTCCAGTATTCTGAAATCGGATAACATAATCTATTAATGTGTTTTTTGGAACATATCTGTTGGATGTAATTCCAGTCGGGCTAACATTTTTATCATTTGGATCGTAGCTGCTGGTAGCAATCATACAATCAATTTCTACATCCTGATCAATATCGTTTAATGGCATGTTGTTCACAATTCCAGGCACCAATGGTAAACCATTATTTCCACAGCCAACAACAACATCCTGTGGGTGACTGTTTCCGGGGTGCATTGGATGCTGATCCGCTTCCAGTCGCATAGTTTGTCCATTTGCTTGGATTAGAATTTCCAGTGTGTCCTGTCCGTTTATTTGGAATGAACTTGTAAAGACCAGCATATTATCAGCATATAGTCTGTATTCAGAAGGAACCTGCATATCTCCAATGCCAGCATCCCCTGTGTTAATTATTGAAAACTTCACAATAGAATCTCCAACACATAACCCTTCAACTGCAATAGAAGACTTATCCCATAAGTTATATGCGATGCTGTCTATCCTATCAATGCAATCGTTGTGCGGCAATATTGAAGCCTTAATACACAGGTCAGACCCAAGTATCCCAACATTACAAGAAACAAAATCTGTTATATGAATTGTTCCACAATCTCCAGGCGAAAGAGTTCCAATTGAAAATACATAATTCCCAAGACTGTCAATAGTGTATGGATAATTTGCACTAACAATATACATGGAGTCAGAATATTCAAGATAGACAAACACACTATCTGCATCAGCATAGCCATCATTACAAAAATTTACATAAGTATGATTGTTAAAGCATATTCTTCTTGTTGTACTACTAATATCAATTGATAACATAGGACATCCAATAGTATCTATGTAAAAATTAATATTGGAAGTATCCTGCGAAACGGTATCAAAATTTATCAAATGATAGTTTGGTACAGGACAAATGAAACTAAGCAGAGGGTTATTTAATACAGGGTAAACCTGAAATTGTCCGGAATCTACAAGCAGTGTAAATTCACCGCTTGAACCTGTGAGTGTGAAATTATTTGCCTGTGTTTTCATCAACATATTATCTATTCCGGTTTCACTGCCATTGATGGCACAGTTGTCATCAATAACAATTCTACCCCTGATAATATTAGCATATCCACAATCTGTGCTGAATGATGTTTGAGGATCAATATTAGTCCAGTTGGCATTTGACCAAGCTGTGTCATCTACCTGAATACATGTTAAGTTTGGATTATTTAAAGCGTTGAAATTCCAAACAATCATGTTGCTGTCGTTTTGCATATTTAGAAACACAAGCTGATTATTACTACAGTTTATGTCTCTTATTTCGGAGTGGTTACTACAATCAAGGGCACTTAAATTATTCCCATTTATGTACAGCCTAAAAAGAAGAGAGTTATTAGAAATATCTAATGAATAAATAGCATTATTACTACATTCCAAAGCCCGTAAATCGGGATTATGACTAATATTTAAATTGTTTATTTGAGTATTAGAACACTCCAAGTAATTTAAATTTGGATTATTACTTACATCTAATTGAGTTAACGGGTTATCACTACAGTTAAGTTCAGTTAAAGAATTATTATTTGATAAATCTAGTGAGCTCAGTTGATTATTATGGCAATCAAGCTCCCGCAAAAGAGGGTTGCCTGATAGATCTAAAGATGTTAACTGGTTGAAGTGGCACACGAGGTCACGTAGTGATGGGCAATTGAATAAATTAATATCTGTCAGATTACAATCTTGACAATATACAGTTCTAAGATTAGTTAAATTGCTAAGATTTAAAGTTGACATTAAGGTTGAGCTTCCCGACCAATGAAATTCTTCCAGTGCAACGCAACTGGAAACATTGATACTAAATAAAGTTACAATGGCATCAATTTGAATTCTTTTCAAGTTTGGATGATAACCAAAATTTAAGAAACTGGGATTAAAGTCCCAAACATAAAATTCAGTCATATTTGTAAAAGACTCTAAGCCAGTTACATCTGTAATATTAATGTTGTTTATGATGAAAGTGCCAGTAAATGCAGTTGCCTCACTAACCTGAATTTCACTATCCATATTTGTATTAATAGATGGATTAGCAACCAAATCGGCTTTAAAATATGGATCAGGGATAAATACTGTTTGTGCCTTTGCGGAATGAGGAATTAAAAAAGTGAAGATAATGCTAATGACAAGAAAAAACTTTTTCATACTAATTTTATTTAATAAAAATTACTTTTTTCAATTGTTTTATTGAAGACCGTAGAACCCATTAACGGTTTTCAATAAAACCAACTACAATATTACAAAAACATTTCATGTTTTCCAAATAAAATCTCAAAAACGAACTAACAAACCAACTAATTAACAGCACTATGGATTACATAATAATTTAATCTAACAACATTTTCGTAACTAAATAAATTAAGTAAAATTTATTAGATCGATTATTTCTTTTGCTCTTTTTATACCAACAGAATGTAATGCTATACTGTTCAAGCTTTATTACCCAGTTGTACATTCTAAGATAAAAACAGCGTTTTTCTCATGCTGAATGAAGCGCATCTCCTGCCTTACTCATAGCGTTTGTTGGAGGAAGAGAGGGAAAAGGAAATAGTGGATTTGTAAAAAAAACCAATAGATAGCAATTTTATAAATTATTTTGTATCTTTGAAAGATGAAATCAACAATAGAAATAGAAAGAAAACTAAAAGAGCTGAAACCATTTTTGTTCAACGAATATCATGTAGATAAAATTGGATATTTTGGTTCATTTTCACGAAACGAACAAAAAGAGGGTTCTGATATTGATATTTTAGTTTCTTTCCAAAAACCTCTTGGATGGGAGTTTTTTGATCTTAAAGATTTTCTTGAACAGGAATTAGCATTAAAAGTGGATTTGGTTTCGGAAAAGGCAATTAAAGAACAATTACGGGAGATTATTTTAAACAGTGTAAAATACGTATGAATCCTATAAAACGATTATTTTCAGTATATCTTGAAGACATGCTTCAGTCTATGGCAAGAATTGAAGAATATCTTGATGACATTGATTTTATTGCGTTTAAAACAAACTACATGCTTGTTGATGCAACAATAAGAAATTTTGAAATAATTGGAGAAGCTGCAAAAAATATCCCGCCAAAAATCCAAGAAAAGTATCCGGAAATACCTTGGAAAAAAATGTATGGACTTCGTAATTTAATTAGTCATGAATATTTTGGAATTGACTATGAAATGATTTGGGAAATTGCAAAAAGAAATTTACCTCAAAATCAAAAAGACTTGAAGAAAATACTTGAAAAGGAAAAAGAGGCAAATAGCTTTAATAATTAAATAAGTGTTTTATTCTTATTGCTTTGTTTAGACAAAAAAGCGAAAAAACTCGTATAAAAAGGAATAAATAATGGCAGCCAATGAAAACAAAAAACTGCATACATCATAAAGAGCAGCGTTTGCAAGTGATTTTTCCTTACGAT
>CAZJZP010000180.1:0-5280 GCA_964550505.1 uncultured Prolixibacteraceae bacterium
AGTGCATATTATGCAACAGGTGATGATTATTATGGTGTGGAATTAGTTGATATGGATGGAGATGGAGATTTGGATATTGTTGCTATCAATTTTTACACTTCTCAGGATGCCAGTATTTATAAAAATAACGGCAGCGGTGTTTTTACGCTTTTTCAAACCATTAATACAGACGATACCGAAGAAAGCAAACTAGCTGATTTAGATGGAGATGGAGATAAGGATTTATTTCATACCGGAGGTGCTCCTGAAGTTTGGCTTAACAGTGGTACAGGATGGCTCACTACCGGAGGTACTTTTTCTAATTCAACAGGTGATAAAAGTGATGTTGCCCTTGCTGACTTTGACGGTGATGGGGATATTGATGCATTTTTTGCTGATGATAACGGATTTGCTAATGAATTATGGTTAAATAATGGTTCAGCAAGCTTTACATATTCAGCATCTTTTGCTGATGATGAAGATTATACAGGAATAGATACTGCTGACTTTGATGGCGATGGGGATATAGATGTTGTGTTGGTTGGTATGTATATTTATCCAGAAATCTGGCTAAATAATGGTAGTGGTGTTTTTACGCTAGGTTCAACGCTTCCTGATAATGATTATGATAAATCTGTTGTTACCAGTGATATTGACGGAGATGGCGATATGGATATTATTATTTCTAGCTATTCTGGTGGAGTAGAAGTATGGAAAAATGGTGGAACGGCTAATTTTACGCTTTTTTACAATGATAATAGTAGTTCCCACGATGTTGCTGTTGGCGATTTTAATGGTGATGGAGCAAAAGATATTTATTTAGGAAAATTCTCAAGTGGAAGTGGCGATATCGTTTATTTTCAAGATAAAATTACAACAGGCTTTTCTCTAGAAAATCAAGAATCAATGAAACTTTATCCTAATCCAGCAAATGATATCATTCAAATTGAGCTAGATACGGAATTGAACGAAAGTGTCATTCTTTCTATCTTCGATTTAAGTGGTAGAGTAGTTCTTGAAGAAAAAATTAAGGCAGCAACTTCAAGTCTTGATATTTCTGATTTATCAAAAGGAGCATATATTTATCGTTTAGTGGATAAAAACAATAATATTCTTTATCAAGATAAACTGATAAAGATGTAAACAAACAATAGCAGGAAAACCTAAGCAGTTGTTTTTATAGCAGCTGCTTTTTTTTTGAAAAAAAAATGCGATTAGCTCATTACACTAGTTCATTAATAATCTTCTCCCCATCAAAAACAGCAAGGACTTCTGCCTTACCTAATTCAACACAATAGGGAATAACATCGTCCAAATTATTGGCAGCCAATCGGGATTTTTGCGCTGCTTTATTAATGTAATTCAATAAATCCGTTTTTGCGGTGTTCCATAAGTCAAGACTTGCTTTAGTGGCATCACAATCTGTAGTGAAATGATTTGTTTGCAGTAAAAAATCAGCAATAGCACCGGCGTGTACACTGTCTTCCAAACAGAATTTACCTTTCCATCCTGCACAAAGTATTAAGATATCTTTATCTTGTTTGCTTAGCCAGTTATTTATAAAATGGAAATTAACAAAGGAAGCAATTACGACTTTATGCGCTTGTGGAAATGCTTTTTGTACGGCTTGTGTGCCATTCGTAGTGGAGTAAACAATGCTTTTGTCTTTTACTTTTTCCGGAGTGAAATTAAAGGGCGAATTTCCAAAATCAGCAAAATCAAGAACCAAACCATCTCTTTCGCAAGCAATAAGATGACCTTGATTTTTGTATTCTCTGGCTTCTTCAACGGTGGCAACAGGAATGATTTCCTTCACTCCGTTTTGGAAAGCAGTGCAAATAGCAGAACTTGCACGGAGAATGTCTGTTACAATAATGATTTTATCTTTTTTGTCGAATAAATCAAATAGGAGTGTAGAAAAAGCAACTTCAATCTTTCTCATTGTTTTTATTTAGAATTTGTTTCAAAATTACAGTTTTTAATTGATTGTACAAATTTTACCTTTTTTTTGAAGTGATTTTTAAACAAAGTAAATAAGCGTTTGTTAGTAGATTATACTAATTTAAAAACGAAAAAAATGGAAACAATAATAGGGAAAAAAGCCCCAAATTTTAAAGCAAAAGCTGTTATAGACGGCAATAAGATTGTAGATGATTTTTCTCTCGAGCAGTATTTAGGGAAAAAACATGTGATTTTCTTTTTCTATCCCATGGATTTTACCTTTGTTTGTCCAACAGAAATCATCGCATTTCAAAAAAGAATGGAAGAATTTGAAAAAAGAAATGTCGCTGTTGTAGCTTGCTCCACAGATTCAGAATTTTCTCATTTAGCTTGGCTGGAAACGGATTTAGATAAAGGAGGAATCAAAGGTGTAAAGTATCCAATTGTAGCCGATGCATCTAAAACAATAGCAGAAAACTTTGGCGTACTTGGCGGAGAATATGATTATGATGAAAATGGAAACTTGGTTTTTGAAGGCAATCCTGTAGCATATCGTGGATTGTTTTTAATTGACAAGGAAGGAATAGTTCGCCATTTATTGATTAATGATTTGTCATTAGGCAGAAGTGTGGACGAAGCCCTGCGAATGGTTGACGCATTGCAATATTGCGAGACGCACGGAGAAGTTTGTCCCGCCGATTGGAAAGAAGGCGGAGATGCAATAGAAGCAAACCAATTGTCTGTAGGAAAATATTTAGCAAAAAAATAAGCTAAATCTGTTTTATAAAGCTGATATTTAATAGGATATTAGCTTTTTTTTAAAGATTAAATAAAAATTATTACAGAAAAATATAGGCTGTATAAACAAAACTTTCTATATTTATTGCTTCAAAAAAAAAGATATATTTGCAAATAAAAATAGAATAAACTATGAGAAATTTAACGACAAATTACATGGGGTTGAAATTGAAAAACCCTGTAATTATTGGTAGCTCCGGACTTACTTCTTCCGTTGAAATGATTAAAAATCTTGCTGCTAACAATGCAGGAGCTGTAGTTTTAAAATCCCTTTTCGAAGAACAGATTTTAGCGGAAATGAATGCTTCTTCTAATCACGATCACCATGATTATCCTGAAGGCTACGATTATGCTCGTTTTTATACTAAGGAAAAAAATCTTTCTGATTATTTGAATTTGATTAAGGACGCGAAAGCTGCTGTTGATATTCCAATTATTGCCAGTATCAATTGTATTGATGATGCAGAATGGATGTCTTTTGCAAAGAAAATCGAAGAAGCTGGTGCTGATGCACTTGAGTTAAACATAGCCATTTTGCCTTCTAATCCTGCTGTTAGTGCAGAGGAAAACGAACAATTATACTTTTCTATTCTCGAAAAAGTACGTGCAGAAATAAGCATTCCAATCGCTCTTAAAATGAGTCATTATTCTGCTCATTTAGCGCATTTAATACAACAATTGAGTTATACTAAGAATCTAGATAGTTTTGTATTATTCAATAGATACTATAATCCAGATATTGATATTGAGAATATGGAAATTGGTTCTTCATCAACTTTTAGTTCTCCTGATGATATTTCTGTATCTTTACGTTGGATTGCCTTACTTTCAGACATTATTCAAAAAGAATTAGTCGCTTCTACAGGAGTCCACGACGGAGCAGGCGTTATTAAACAATTATTAGCAGGTGCACAAGCCGTGCAAATGACTTCTGCAATATACATTCATGGAGCTGAATACATTAATACTGTATTAAAAGAAATTGATGCATGGATGGAAAGAAAAGGCTTTGATAGTATTGAAGATTTCAGATCGAAATTAAGTTTGAAACAACTAAAAAATCCAGCTATATTCGAGCGTACGCAATTTATGAAGTATTATGCCAATAAAAAATAAGCAATATGGAAAATAAAGATAAAATTGTACAAGTTTTAAGCGAGAATAAAGATGGGCTTAAAGCAGGAGAAATTGCTGAAAAAACGGGAATTGATAAAAAAGAGGTAGATAAAATTATCAAAAAAATGAAAGATGATAATTTTATTCATTCTCCCAAAAGATGTTATTATTCAATAAAATAAAAAAATATGAAATCAGTAAAAGGAACAAAAACAGAAAAAAACTTATTAAAATCTTTTGCCGGAGAATCTCAGGCAAAAAACAGATATGAATTTTTTGCTAAACAGGCAAAAAAAGAAGGTTTTGAACAAATAGCAGAAGCGTTTAACGAAACAGCACTTCAGGAGCAACAGCATGCAAAAGTTTTTTTCAAATTTTTAGAAGGTGGAGATGTGGAAATTACAGCGACTTATCCTGCCGGAGTTATTGGAACAACTGCTGAAAATCTCAAAGCTGCTGCTATGGGAGAAAATGAAGAATGGTCAGAGCTTTATCCCGTTTTTGCAGAAGAGGCAAAAGAAGAAGGCTTTAATGAAATAGCGATAGCTTTTAAAATGATTGCTACAGTGGAAAAAGAACATGAAGCAAAATATTTGCAGTTTCTGAAAAATATCGAAGAAGGGAAGGTTTTTTCCCGCGAAGAAAAGGTAATGTGGACATGTAGGAAATGTGGTTATCAACATTATTCACAGAACGCATTAAAAAATTGTCCTGCTTGTAAACATCCACAAGCCTATTTTGAAATAAAAAAGACCAATTATTAATTTTTTTATTAATGAGTATTTTAGTTAAAACTCTTGAGATGGAATCTCGAGAGTTTTTTTTCGCTTTATGATACAGCAATATCAAGTTATTTTTGAAGAAATCAAAGATAAGGTTCAGCAACAATTGGATAGTTTTACGCTCATTCGCGAAAAATGGGATAAGAAAGCGTTGTTTCAGGAATACTGTTTTTGCTTGCTTACACCACAATCAAAAGCTCGTCATGCGGAAAAAGCTATTGCCGAATTAGTAAAAAGTAACGCACTTTACACTGCTGAAGCAGAAGATATTGCGGCGTATTTGAATATTGTTCGTTTTAAAAATACTAAAGCCAAAAATATTGTCAGTTTTAGGACATTTTTTTTCAGTAAAGAAGGAGATGATTTTTTGGATTTTATTCGTTCTACTGCTTTAGCTAAAGATAAAAGAAAAAGAATAGTACAAGAAATAAAAGGAATGGGCTTTAAAGAAGCCAGTCATTGCTTGCGAAATATTGGGTTTTATTCAGAAATTGCTATTTTGGATAGGCATATTTTACGAAATTTGAAGTATTTGAATTTAATTGATGAAATTCCAACAACAATCAGCGAAAAAATCTATCTTGCGATGGAAGAAAAAATGAAAATATTGGCTGAAAAAACCAATATTCCAATGGAATTTTTGGATTATGTTATATGGTTTAAA
>CAZJZP010000181.1:0-5253 GCA_964550505.1 uncultured Prolixibacteraceae bacterium
CCGTGAACAACAAGAGGCTAGTAAAAGAGATACTAATTTCCAACTGGAAGAAACAAATAAAAACACTAATAATAACGGGGAAACAAAAAGCAACAAAGCATTTTACTCAAATTATTCCCAAAAATTGGGTGTAAAATTAAGTGGAAAAGAAGATCCCGCATTTATTAAAGAAATTACAACTTGGCTTGGTACTCCTTATCTTTATGGAGGAAACACTAAGGGGAAAGGAACCGATTGCTCTGGAATGATACAGCAAGTTTACCTCAATGTTTATGACATAAAACTGGAAAGAAGCGCGCTTAACATGATGAACAATGTGTATTTAATAGAAAAAAACAAATTGCAATGTGGCGACTTGGTTTTCTTTAAAACTATTGGCGACAAAGTTTCTCATGTAGCTTTATATATTAATGATAACAAATTTATCCACGCTTCTTCATCCAGAGGGGTTGTTATTAACGACCTTGATGAAACATATTGGAAAAAACATTATTATGCTTGTGGAAGAATTAAAAAAAAATAACACAAAAAACTTGACATGACAAAAGCCATAATTTATTTTTACCTTTAAAAAAAGAAAATCAATAGAAAGAAAAGGCATATTTATCTTTATTACTTTCCTTGATTAATTGGATACTAATTAAAAACTAAACTAATGAAAAGACAAAGCTATCTCTTATTAATTGGAATTTGCTTATTTATTAGCAGTTTCAGTTTTGCACAACAAACGATTTTCCTTCATAATGATAATCCAATAATTAAAATTACCATTCCAGCCAATTGGGAATTCACTGATGAAGAAGCATTATTTTCTACAAACCCAAAAGGAAGCAGTGAAGCAGACAGAATGATTGTAATGGTTTGGGCTTCGGATAATCCTTCAGCTGATGACGCTTTTACTATAATGGCAGAAGACGCTTATGATTTAGTGGAAACACTAATTTCAGAGGTGATTTGGGACGAAGAAGTATCTGAATTTGAAAACAACGAAATATTTTTTGCTGGTATCGATGGCAATGGATATTTCCTAAACGAAGACGGTACAAAAACAGCTATGCTTGCCAGTATTTTTCTCTTTATGCCTGATGAGACAAACATTATGTGTTTGGTGTATATGGGAAGCTCAGAATCTTACGATACTTATGATGAAGCCTTATTGGATATGATACTCTCTATTTCGCCAAAATAAAAACAAATATTTCTATTTCCAAAAAAAAGACTATTTTTGAAAAACGATTATCCTTATTCATAAATAGTATTGTATGCGTGTATTCAAATTTGGCGGGGCTTCTGTAAAATCAGCAAATGCAATTAATAATCTTGTTCGTATTCTTGAAAAATACAAAAATGAAGAATTAGTAATTGTTGTTTCTGCTATGGGTAAAACCACAAACGCAATGGAAAATATTGTGGATGCCTGTTTTTTTAATCCCGATAAAACTCAAGAAAAAATACAATTGGTTTATGATTACCATCAAAGTATAATGGAAGAATTATTTCCGAATAAAGAAAGCAGTATTTATTCTGAAATTGAAAAGCACTTTGCACAAATAAAAGAAAAATGCAGTCTAATAACTACTTATGATTATCATAAAGCATACGATCAATTAGTCATTTACGGGGAACTTATTTCAAGCAGTATACTGCATGCTTTTCTTAACGAAAAAGGATTGAAAAACCATATTCTTGATGCAGGAAATTGTATTATCTGCGACAATTCTTATAGAGAAGCGCATATTAATTGGGAAATTACCAAAGAAAAAATCAGTGAAGCATGGAAAGAAAGCAAAGCAAAGAATCATTCCATTGTTTTGACGCAGGGTTTTATTGGAAAATCTGCAGAAAACGCTTATATTACGCTTGGAAGGGAAGGCTCCGATTTTAGTGCTGCTATTTTTGCTTATGTTTTAGATGCCGAAGAAGTCGTTGTGTGGAAAGATGTTCCAGGATTATTGAATGCCGATCCGAAATATTTTCCCGACACCATTAAGTTGGATTGTATTTCATACCACGAAGCTATCGAACTCGCTTATTACGGAGCTAAAGTTATTCACCCTAAAACCATTAAGCCGCTTGAAAATAAAAAAATACCGCTTATTGTTCGTTCTTTCCAAGAAAGTGATTTAGTCGGTTCTATTATTCAGGAAAATGCATGCTATGACCATAAAATTCCGTCCTTCATTATTAAAGAAAATCAAATTCTAGTTTCCATCTCGCCAAAAGACTTCTCTTTTGTTGCTGAAAAAAACTTATATGATATCTTTGGTTTAATGACCAAATACAATATCCGAAGCAATCTAATGCAAAATTCTGCCATTAGCTTTTCCCTTTGCGTTGACAATAAAAAACACAAGCTTGATAAATTTATTCAAGAACTAAAAAAAGATTTTTTTGTAAAATATAACGAAGGACTGGAGTTGATTACGATAAGACACCACAATGAAGATATTGTGAAAAAAATGATTGCAAATAAAAAGCTTTTACTTGAACAAAGAAGTCGAACAACTGTACAGTTGGTTTTAAAATAAGTTAGATTTTTATTTTTTTTCTATGAAACACATACTAACAGCCATTTTAATTTTTTTCACAGGAAATATTTTCCTTTCCAAAAGCGCATGTAACAACAAAAAAGAAACATCAAGTAATGAGACTGAAGAAAATGCCACTGACAGCATTTTAGATATAGAAGCCTTGCTGCAACAAGACCAGAATCTTCCAGATTCCGTTAGTAACATTGGCACCGCTTTTTCAAAGCAAGAATTAGAAAAAATGCTAATCGAATTAAGCAAAAGTGAGGCTCCCTCAGAGCTTGCTGTTGGAGCTATGTGCTATAAAGTTGCACGTCCACCAGACAGATATGAATATATTTGTCCTCTTTGCGAAGAAAAGACCTTGCATACAAATTCTTATGATTATTTTTTTCAGAAAGAGCTGGGAGCTTGCAGAAGAATTGCAAACAATTTAAGCTGTTATGGTGTTGCTTTAGATGAAACAAATTTTTGTTCTCATTGTAATAAAGACAAGTCATCAGAAGAAGAAGGCCTATGTATTATTATACAATACAAAGAAGAAGAAAGTCATCGTTGTTGTTCTATAAGATTGGAGGATTTGAAAATCCTGGATGCTTTTTTTAATGGAAAAGCAAAATATACCGGTTCTCACGGAAATGAAATTGCCTTAAAAACAAAACAAGAGCGCCTTGAATACTTATTAAACATAGAAATCAGTGAATAAAATTACGTCCATTCCTGCCCCTTCATTTCTTCCATATACTGCGGTATTGGAAATGACGTATTCCTGTAATCACCAATGTTTTTTCTGTTCTTGCCCTTGGGAATACCATAAATCAGGCTTTGATAAGCGCAAAGAATTAAATAGTAAACAATGGAAAAGCTGCATAAAAAAGCTTGTGAAAATGGGTGTTTCCAGCTTTGCTTTTACCGGAGGAGAACCGCTTTTAAAAAAAGGAATTATCGATATTGTTGAATTTACTGCTAAGCAAAATGTTATTACTTACATTACCACAGATGACGAGATTATTCAAGAGAAAAAAAAGCCTCAAATCACTTTTATTTCTAATGGTCAATTGGTTAACGACAGCTTTTTAGATTTTTGTAAAAAACATAATATTACCTTAAGTATGAGTTTACCTGGGATTTCAACTTATGCTTTTCATGTCGGAAAAAATGCAGATTATCAACAAATATTAAACAATTTTACCAAAGCAAAAGATCGTGGTGTTAAAACGGTCGTTAACAGCACTGTAACAAAAAAGAATAAAGATGAATTGTATGAAACTATTTCATTAGCTCTGTTAGCAGGAGCCGATCAGCTATTACTCAATCGTTTTCTTCCTGGAGGAAGAGGAATGTATCATTGCGAGTATTTGCTCGATAAGGAAGAAATTCGTCAAATGCTCGACACAGCAGAAAATGTTTTAAGCCTTTCCAAACGCTTTGGAAGCGTGGGGACAGAATTACCTCTTTGCATTTTTGAAGACAAAAAATATGAACAATTAAGTGTTGCCAGTACTTGTTCTGCCGCTCGTGATTTTTTTGTTATCGACCCTTCTGGTTACGCTCGTGTTTGCAACCATTCACAGCAAAGATTGGAACATTATTCAGAAATTGAAAAAATGAAAATGAATCCTTATTGGAAAGCTTTTATTTTTCAAGATTACCACCCTGAAATGTGTGTGGATTGTTCGCTTTTATTTCACTGTAACGGAGGATGCCGAGAAGCTGCTAATGTTGTTTGTAATGATTTAAAAGGAAAAGATCCTGTTTTTTTAAAAGAACTAATTAAACCATTGGAGAAAAAAATATGAAATATATTCTATCAGCTATTGCCTTTCTTTTTGGAGGCTTCCTATTAATCAACAAGCAACAAACATGCACCTCTGTTAATAATTCAAACTCAGAGGACAATGATAAAGTAAATGACAACACAAAAGAACGCAGAAGCATAAAACACGGCTATTTAAGAAGTAATAAAAGCGAAGAAATCATTCCTGACGATACTGTTGTTAAAGTGCCCTATTCAAAAAAAGAATTGGAATTGATGCTTTACCAATTAAGTAAAAGCAATAAGCCGACAAATTTGGACCCTGGAGCAATGTGCTATTCTATGGCAATGGCTCCTGATTCCGTACCTTATGTTTGTCCTCTTTGTGGGGAAAAAACAATTTATACCAATCAATTTAAAAATTTCATCTTTTACGATCTCCCTCAATGCAGAAGAATAGCTGTTTCACTGAAAGAACATGGAATTTTAGTGGACGAAACATCCTTTTGTTCTCATTGTAGAAAATCAGAAGAAAATATCAATCTTTGTATCTTTGTATATTCTAAAGAAGGAGAGTTATCACATAGCTGCAATGTGACCGAATTTGAATTATCCTTACTTCTTGCGTTTTTTGAGGGTAACAAAGTCGTAGAGGGAGGCTATGGTAATGAAATTGCCATTATAGATTATATTGATAGAATACGGGATTTGCTTGGCTTATCTAATAAATAACTTAAAACTAAAAACAATGTATTGTATCTCGAAAAAGTTGATTTTTGGAGTCCTTATTGCTTTATTACTAATTTCTTGTGGTAGTGCTGTAGAAAAAAAAGAGGAAAAGGAATGTAAAAACAAAGCAATTATAAGCATTGAAAAAATTGGAAATATCAATAATCAAGAGGAAGTAAATATCCCTGAAAAAATTGAATTGGATTTAAAAGAAATCATTCAAACTTCTGGTTCAATAAC
>CAZJZP010000182.1:0-5223 GCA_964550505.1 uncultured Prolixibacteraceae bacterium
GCAGCATTGGTGCGTTTATTTAAAAGTGTTAATTATAAAACCGTTTTGTTAGCACCAACAGGGAGAGCGGCTAAAGTAATGGCGAAGTACACCAATCATCCGGCTTCTACAATTCACCGTAAAATATATTTCACTGATGTTAAGGAAGGCGTTTTTCAGTTTAAAATGCAGCTAAATAAACATAAAGACACTTTTTTTATTGTGGATGAAGCTTCTATGATTTCCAACCATAGTAGTGGGATGGGAAATGATTATTATCAAGGAAGACGATTATTAGACGATTTGTTCAATTATGTGTATAGCGGAAGCAATTGTCGTATGATACTACTTGGAGATACTGCTCAACTTCCACCGGTAGGATTGGAATTAGGTCAAGCCCTTGATGTTGAATACCTCAAAGCGAATTTTCATTGCCGTGTTTTTTATTATGAGTTAAGTGAAGTCCTCCGACAGAGCAAAGAATCAGGAATTCTTTCCAATGCAAGTAATATTAGAGAAAAGATAAGCGCAGAAGATATTGGCATGCCATTTTTTTCATTGCAGCAATTTGATGATATTCAGAAAATTACGGGAGAATACTTGGAAGAGATTTTAAACGATAGTTTTCAAAAAAATGTAGAAGAATCTATTCTGATTACCCGTTCTAATAAGCGAGCAAACATTTTTAATAAAGAAATTAGAAATCGAATTTTTTTCCGTGAGGAGATTATCAGTGCTGGAGATTTATTGATGGTAGTTAGAAATAATTATTTCTGGCTGCCCAAAAATTCTAAAGCTGGGTTTATCGCCAACGGAGACATATTAGAAGTGTTGAATATTATCAATATTGAAGAAATCTACGGTTTCCATTTTGCTGAAATCAGACTTCGATTGATTGATTACCCCGAAGAAAAAGATTTCGAAGTAAAAATATTGCTTGATACTTTGGATATTGATGCTGCTAATTTACCTTATGATAAACAAAAAGACTTGTATTATTCCATTGCCAAGGATTATCAGGATTTACCTTCACGATATCAGCGGCATCAGAAGATTATTAATAATCCCTATTTCAATGCTTTACAAGTGAAGTTTTCCTATGCAATAACCTGCCATAAAGCACAAGGAGGACAATGGGATTATGTTATTGTTGACCCAGGATTTCTTCCTCCTGACGGTCTAGATATAAGCTTCTTACGTTGGTTATATACTGCTGTTACGCGAGCTAAAAAGCAAGTATATTTATTGAACTTTCCGGAAGATTTTTTTGATTAGTCTTTTATTTTAGCTGTTCCAGTTTTCTTATTTCTTGAAAATATGCAGAATATTGCTCCGCCTTTTTAGAAACGGATTCAAATAATGCTTTTTCTTCTTCTGAAAAACGGGTTTTATTTATTGTTTGTTCTGTTTCTCCACCTTCATTGAGTTCCTCTTTCTCAAATTGGAGTGGATTACCGTTTTTAAAGTATAAACTCGTTGTAGCATTATTGTAATAACCAATAGCTCCAGTTTCTTTTAGGTAGTAATACATTAAAATCCCATTGTCATCAAAAAGATATTCCTGATATATTTCTGCTGAGGCTGCAATGTTATATCTAATTTCAATTTTTATCAATCTGGCATCCATTAAGTAAGGGTCTTCTTCTGGAATACGTTGCCAATCTGTGTAATAAAAGCGGATTTTTGTTTCTTGTAAACCAATAGCTGCTAAATTTGATTGAAATACCACTTCGTGGTAACGATAAGCATCCATTTCAATCATTTCTTGTGTTTCTTGGACTTCTTTTATTATTTCGTCTTGAGAAAAAAGAGAAATTGACAGCAAAAGAAGAAATCCACTAATTAGGATAGTTGTTTTCATTGTTTTTGTTTGTAAAAGTACAATTTTTCTAATATATTGAAAAAAAAAACTTCTGTTTATTAGATTTTTATTAAAAATACATATGATTATAAATGATTTATTTATATATTTACCCAGTCAAATTTTAAAAGCACAAACACATGAAAAAAATTATTTGTTTTAGTTTATTGGTAATCTTTAGTTTACCATTTGCATTAGCACAAAAAACAACAGAAAAAGCTGAAATACACTGGAGTGATATTTATACGCAAAAAAGGGAAAAGCTCCATGAGTTTATAGGAATGGACAAAGATTATTATTACATACTGATTGAAGGGAAAAAATCTTTTTATATTGAAAAGTGGGATATGGATTTAAAATTAGTTAAGCGGGAACAATTGATATTTAAAAAGACAAATGCTTACTTAAATCTAGAAATGATATATTTGAAAGATGATTATATTTATTGTTTCTCGACCAGTTCTAGGATAAAAGACAGTGAAGTTAGGCTGTTGTTTGACAGATATGATAAAAAAACACTTCTTCTTGATGGGGAACAAAAAATATTATCTAGTTTTCCTTTTGATCGGCATTTTACTAATTATGATGCAGGGGAGTATAAAACTGTTCTTTCTCCAGACTCATCAATAATAATGGCTTATTTTGATTTACCTTATAAAAATAGAGAAAATAAAAAATTCATTTTAATTTGTTTTGACAGCAATTTAAATGAAATATGGAGCCGCAATGTTGAAGTGCCATATTGTGGTGGAATATTTAATATAAGGGATTATTTGGTAGATAATCAAGGGAATATTCATTTTTTAGCTCAGCTTTATATAGATAAATCAAATGACAGTGAGAATGATGAGGGCAAGAATCATTATACTATTATTAGTTTTTATGAAGAAGGAGAAAGATTAATTGAATATCCTATTTTTATAAAAGATAAGTATATTAAGGATATAAAAATCAATGTAGATGAATATAACAATATTATTTGTGCCGGCTTTTATTCTAATAAGCGTTTGTATTATAATATAGGTAGTTATTTTTTGCGTATTGACAGCGAGACGAAAGAGGTTGCTGTAGAAAGTTATAATAAATTTGAGGAGAACTTTCTTAAGCAATATTTATCAGAAGATGAACAAAAGGAAATTCAAAAAATGGAAAGCAATGGGGAGGAGGTAGAAATGTCTGAATATGATTTAGATAAGATTATTATTCGCAAGGATAAATCTGTTCTTTTGGTCGGGCAACAAACATCTGCTTATTATTCAGAAACAGGATATAATAGCTATTACTATGATGATATTATTGTTATTAGTTATGATAACAATGGTGATGTACAATGGAAAATCAAAATTCCAAAAACACAGTGGTCAACAAATGATGGGGGCTTTCATTCTTCCTATCTTATGCACCTTACAGACGATAAAATCTTTTTAGTTTATAATGATGAAGCTAGTAATTTAAATTTGAAGGAAGGGGAAGAGGTCAATTCTTATGATCCGACATTGAAAAAGACTAAATCACATTTGGTATTGGTTGAAATTGATAAAAGTGGGAACATAAAAAAAGAGCTATTGTTCAACTATACGGAGGCAAGATTTTATGTAAGTCCCAAATATTGTCATTATATTAATAAAGAACAAAGCTTCATATACATAACACATAGAACAAATCATAAGTATAGAACTAGAACCAATCATAAGTATGGAATTCTTGAGTTTCACTAATATGTAAAATGAGTTTGTCTGATAGATTTATGGATTTGCTTATTTTATTTGTTATGATAGCTTAGTATAATATTATTAAAAGAACACACACATGAAAAAAATAGTGATTTCAAAAACTCGAGTTTGAATCTTTGAAAGACTAATTCAATTCAACATCGACAAACTGATGCCCTTTATTAAAAGTTGTTAAAATTACAACTTTCTTTTTGGAGTTTTGAAAGCAAAAGGGCGGTTGTATCATTATTTTTTCTTCGTTTTTTGGTTCAATAAAATCTTTTGTTTTAATCCCGTTTTTATCATATTGAACTATTGTAATGATACTTTTTAAATAATAGTTCAAATAAGCCACATTGCCTTCTCCATTATAGTCAATGTTATTTCTATTATCATTATAAAAAATTGATAATTCATCATCAGAAGTTGCTAAAAAATAAGAAACAAAAGCACCCCCATGATATGAGGAGGATTGTCTTTGTCTTTTAGGTAATCTATCACACCATATTATTTCTCCATTAGGTGAAAAATTAAAAATTAGAATATCATTGTATTCATAGCTTGTTTTTGTTTTAGTTTTATTCATATAGGGGTGTGTTAGTTGTGGATGCCCATTGTAATTATTATGAGTGTTGTTTAAATTAGAGTAGTTCATATTGTCGATTTTTTTTTCAATTATTAATTGTTCTGCTAATATAATAACACCACCATCTGTTTTGGGTATTATATAATTTAAATCGAAATCATATAATTCAACATCTTTTCCTTTATTATATTTTTTTTTGATTTTTTCTTTTTTTCTAGCTTTTCTATTTAAAGTAAGAATATCTAAGTTGAACTCTTCATGCTTTTCAGCAATTATATTGTGATCATCAATAGATCTTTTAGTAAAAAAAGTCCCAATTTTACCAAAGAGATTTCTTTCGGAGTATATTTTATGTATAAGGTTTTCAACTGACGACATATATCTGTCTGTTTTTGAATGATGTATGTCTGAATAAAATCCTGCACAAATAATTGTTTCCTCATTGTTATTTATTACGATTTTCGCATCGGAAAGAAATTTATTACCAAACTCAATGATAGAAGTTATTAGCTTATCATTTTCATATGAATATGTTGCTAACTCATAATAATAAGTAGGTTTCCCTTTTTCTTTTGAGAAGTCTCGGTTTGTTTTTACTCTTCCTAATATATGTATTTTACCGTTATTGTCAATTTCAACATCTAGCCCTCGATATAAAGTTTTATCATGCCCTAAAGATACACTATCTTGCCATAACAATTCAAGGGAGTTATCAAAAACAAAGAAATTATACATAGAACTTGCATTTTCATTTAAAGAACTAGTTTTATAGATTAACAATTTAGAATTATCTTCAGATAGCCTATATTGAAAGAATCCAGGCACTCTTTTTTCCTGACTATATTGCCTTTCTCCATAAAAAGATCTTTGTAATGTGTAATAGATTAATTTACTTTCAAATTTTTCTTCTGCTAGCTTAAATTCATCATTAAACAAATTTGATAAATCTTCATTGATTTCTTGTGCATATAAACTTGCGTTGTTATTATCCATATTAATATATGAATAAAATAAATAAGATTTATTATTTATATTTAAAAAAAACTCAACATTTATTTTTTCATTAGTTTTTTCAGGATTCAACT
>CAZJZP010000183.1:0-5198 GCA_964550505.1 uncultured Prolixibacteraceae bacterium
AAAGTTTACAAAACATGGAATGGGGCACACAAGAGATTTAATAAAATCGTTGAAGAGATGATGAATTAACTTTTTTAGGTGGTACAAATGGAATACAAAAATGACACAATCGAAAGTAAACTTAAAACTTTTAAGGGACATAATATAATAGATTTTCTTGAATTATGGATTGAATACTTCGTTGAAAAGCGAGCAAATAGTCAAGGATTGAAAAGAGAACATTATCAAACCCAACTCGATATTACAGGAAAAGCACTTGCAATGTATAAAAACGGAACAATTTTTTAATTTTTCTTTTTCAGGTGGTATGAATGGCAAGAAAAATATATCACAGTTGTTTTTTCGCAAAGTCGCAAGAACAGGCAAACGCCCATGTCAAAAGGTGCGAAATGGAAGAATACATGCTTTCAATGTGTGACCCACACCCAGCAACTGAGGAATACATCAAAGAACACCACATACCAGTAAATCCAGAAGATGCATACCAGCCATACGAACACAAATGGAGAATGGCAACCGAAAAAGAAAAACGTGCAATAATGGAAAAGAGAAGAGAAGAAGGGATTAAGAACGGAATTGCATACCCTTTCAATATCATTTAATTTTTTCAAGGTGGTATAAATGGAATATCCGATACACGAAATCACAAACGAAACGGTAATATCTGATTGTAAAACTCCATCAGATATTATTTCTAAAGTTTTATCTTTGATTAATGCAGTTGACCCAAAAGAAACACAATTCAAGCATCAACAAATTAAAAACAACTTTGAAAAGGGAATGAACGAATACCAAGTTGCTTATGGTCTTGCAGAATCGGCTTTAAAATCGGTTAAGAACTTTTCAAACCATGATTATAACATGCTTATTCTTGAAAGTGGTCTTGAATTGAAACGTGGAGAAGAACACAAAAAAGAACGTGATAAAATATTCAATCTCAAAATAGAATGTGATAATAAGTACAACGTTGGTTCATTCCAATATTGTAAACTGTTATCCGAAGAAATGATGGTTAAAAACATGTTTGAAATCGTGGAAAATTACCCATCAACAAAGAAACAGATTGCAGAACGTGAAGAAGATTACCTTAAAATAAAAAACAATTGGAGAAAACCGGTTTGTAGAAGTGAGATTGTTAAACTTGCTTTTAAAATGAAAAATGATTAAAAGGGGAATTGCAATCCCCTTATTTAAATGCTTTTTTGAGTATATTCGCTAGTTTATCTATTGTGAATTCTTTATAGTTTTCTTTTGATATTATCGTTGCTCCCCTTCCTCCATAGATTGCACCAAATGTTAAATTCGTAACTATTCCATCTGGATTATGGTATCCGTGTAGTTCCCCATCGACGTTTCCTTTCCTTAATTCTATAGCGAAATTGCCACCAGACAGGTTTTTATTATGATACCTTTTAGCTACGGAAGTTACACCAACTAACGGTTTAAGTTTATTGCCCGCTAACATCTTCATATTGATTCCATATGTAGGCTTCTCTAAAGCTTCTCTAGGCAATCTTTCTTCCATTGATTTAATATCAGCTAATATGTTTTTCTCTTCCTGGTGATAGTTATATCCCTTTGCTATCTTGTTTCTTGCTCTATTGAGTTCTTGCTTTTTCTTTGCAATTCTCCCTTTAAGATCTGATACAGATCCTAAATCTTCAGCTACCCTTGATATTATACTTGCTTTTCTGCTTTTCTCTTCTGCTTCTTCTCCAAGTTTAAATGACTTTCCCATCTTATTCCATGATTTGTCAAGTCTGTTTCTATGTGCTCTTTCTGAATGATGACCAACTAATATAGGTTGACCGAATGGAATATCCTTTACTAAATTATGGGATTCTTCATATAATCTATTAGATTCTTTTCCTTTTGTACTTGCACTTTTATTCCATCTGTCAGCCTTCTTTTCATACTTAGCCTTTCTTAAATCCAATCTCTCCGCTTCGGTCAATCTCCTAAATACGTTTTCTTCGGTCTTTATAGCACGTATTTTAAGCCCTTTCTCCTTTTTCAATGCATTTATTTGTTTAGAACTACTTGCAGGAACAACCCAACCGCCTTCATCCGGATTCCATTTTCCACCCATTGATTTAATCGTGTTTTTCAATGGGTAAGTGTTGCCCGTAACTACAAATCCTTTATATATTCTAGGTTTTTGTTTTCCTCTTTTTAATACTGGTGATCTAACTGGTTGCATTGCTTTTTTAGGTCTTCCTTTTAATGTTTTCTTAGGTACTGTTTTTGGTATTTTCTTCGGTATAGTTGTTGGCATTTTAACAACCGGTTTAGGAGCTTTAAGATCGGAGTCTTTTAACCTTCTGGAATATGATACTTTATATTTTGTTTTTAATGGTTTATTCTTTTCAAACGCATTTAGCATATTTCTAAATTTTTCAGCAGTTACCTTTTCATAGTATACACTTCTCGATTCTTGCCCCCATGACATGAAATCTTTACCTATCCCCAATCCTAATTTACGTATTTCTGTTTTTGTGGGTTTCCCTGTCCAATATACTGTTATTGAAGTCGCATACCATCCTCTAGCCTCAAACAAAAACAATGTGTCAGGATATGCTTTTTTAAGTGCTTCCATTACATTATTTTTCATGTTTGCGAAATCACTTTTATATTTTCCTGCACTGAGTTTTTTCCCAAAATACTCAAATGTTCCAGGTTCCTTTTTAAGTTTTGCGTGTGGTTTTTTATCAGATAATCTACTTAAATAAACTCTGTATGCTTTCTCAACTGCGTTTATCTGATAATACGAAATAGAGTTGTACACATCTTTAAATTTGTCAGGAGTTTTTGATTTGAGTAAATTGTTCATCCAGTAATATGGATCATCCTTTGTTCTAAAAACTGATTCCCATTCGGATATTTTTAATTTATATGAATATAATTTTTTGTATCCTTTATAGCATGTTACCGTTATTGTGTTTCCTACGATGTTGGCATTTTGACGATATCCGCTTTCTTTTCCCAATTCTACTTTTATTCCTTTTTCGGGTCTAATTTTCCCACGTCTTTTAGATAAAACATTGTTCGATTTTAATTTATCTAAACTTATTTTTCCTTTCAACGGGGTTGGTTTTTTCGGAACTGTCTTTAATGCGGGTTTATTCGTTGGAATAACCTTTTTAACATTCCTTCCTTTTGGAGAACTCCCCATTTTTAATTGAGAAATTGCAAGCTTAGTACTTGGTACTTTAGTTAATGTTTTATATTCATCAGAACCAAATTTAATTGCTTTATAATCAAACCCACTTGACATATTCTGTAATTTATTTTTTAAATCAACTGCTTCTTTTCGTGTATCGAATGCTTTGCCCCCAGTTTGGAATTTTTCAATACTCCAACCTTTTCCAGAATATTTTTGTTTCTCAAATATAATATAACCCTGACCAATTTTAGGTTTTTGTGTTCTTTTTACCGTGATCTTTCTTCTAGTTTTCGTTGGAGTTGCAATTCCACTCTTACCTTTACTCCCCTTTGTATCAATCCCCTTAAAATCTAACTGATTCGGTTTCCTTCTCCATTCCTTTATATCATCCGTAGTTTTACCTGTCCGTTTCCGATCATTGACCAAAGAATACTTAATCCAATTACCTTTTCCTTTATGTGAATACTTCGCACCTTCCACAACTTTACCATATTTTTTAATAATTTGTTTTTGTGCGTTTAATGCTGTTTGGGTTCGGGTTATCTTTCCCTTTTTCTTTGCTAATTCGTTTATTTTCCTGCCGGAGTATAAACCTATGAGTCCTTGCTTTTTAACCATTGTTTAAACCTCGTTAATCCGTTGTTTCAAATCTATATCTTTTTTTGACTAATTTCACATGCAGTCCTTTACACAATCCTTTTCCAGTGTATACCAACCATTCGTTATTAGATATTTGTTTTAATTTAACAGTTGATCCTCCATAAAATTTGGATATTTGTTTAATTATGCTGTCCAGCGTTCCAGCCGATATATATAATTGTGATTTCTTTTTTGTTGTTTTCTTCTTCCAATCATTCACAAATTCATTAACTGAATACCCATCGGACTTTTTAACCTCTGGTATTATTATTTCATAAACCATCATGTTGGGTATTTTATTTAATTCAAAGTTTATAATATCGTATTTATCACCTCTGTAATTTGAATTCATAAACAACGTATTCAAAACCATTCTGGCTCTAGGTGGTCTTCCACGTTCGGTATATTCAACTTTATCAATGTCTTGAATGGTTTTGTTTTTTTGATTATAAAATAATGTATCTGGTCTTAAATCCATTAAGTTGGTTTTCTTAATTTTTCTATCTATATATTCATCTGCATATTGAGCAACTCTCACATATTGCTGATTGCCAATTGAAAAGGTACTCACCCTAGGAATATTAATATTTTCTGATTTTTTACTCATTTTATTTAATGAGAGTGGTATTTTCATACTTTTAATAACTGCCGTCCTTTCAATTGGTTTAATTGTTCTTGTGTTTCTTCCTTTCGGTTTTGCTTGCTTTATCTGAGAGATTGCAAACTTATCACTTACTCTTTTCTTTGGAATACTTGTTTTTATCACATTCATTTTAATGGGTAATGTGGTCGATGCCTTGAAAAACGTTTTTGAATCATTATTCCCTACATAAACGTCTAAGCTCTTTTTAAATTCATCCGGTGTTTCTTTCTTGAAATCAACATCTATACCAATAATCCAATCTCTTTTCCCTTTCAATCCCCTTGACATATCCAGCTTTTTTAGAGTGGATACTGAAGGACCGTTCCCCCAAATCACGCCAATGTTTTTAAATCCCCAATCACCCACTACAATAAACTGAGTATTAGGATATTTCTTTTTAAGAATAGACATTACGTTCCTTTTAGTATTTATTTTAGGGGAATATTTCCCCTTAGATAAATCCTTTCCGAAATATTCACCTCTTCCGGCTTTCCCGTATTTATCATCAATTCCTCTATAATCGAGTTTATGGGGTTGTTTCATCCATTCCTTTTTATCATCCGTCATTTTTCCGGTAAACTGAGAATCGTTCTTTAAACTGTACTTCCTCCACTCTCCTTTTCCAACGTGGAAATACTTAGCGTTATCAACTACTTTTCCATATTTTTTGGTTATGAAGTTGAACGCTTGCTTTGCCGTTTGGGTTCTTGTAAGTTTATACCCTCGTTTTTTGGCATTTATTTTTATTTGTCT
>CAZJZP010000184.1:0-5191 GCA_964550505.1 uncultured Prolixibacteraceae bacterium
AAAAATCGTCAATCAAAAATCCTTTCGTAAATACAAAAAAGCATCACTCAAGGACTGAATAACATCTGTTGGCAAAAGACTTTCCTCTGCAATATAATCCACGGCAATATCGGCAGCCAATCCGTGCAGAAAAGCACCTAAAATTGCTGTTTCTTTGGAGGAATATCCTTGAGCAAGAAGTCCGAGTAAGACTCCACAAAGCACATCACCGCTTCCTCCGCAGGCTAATCCCGGATTTCCGCTGCTGTTAAAGTAAGAAGTCCCGTCAGGACAAGCAACGCATGAATAAGCTCCTTTTAAAAGAAGAAAGACCTGGTTTTTAATGGCAAAATCCACCGCTCGTTGCTGTTGCTCAAAATGATTAGCAGATTTTCCTGCCAATCGCTCAAATTCTTTTGGATGTGGCGTAAGTATGGAATCTTTGGGCAAAAAAGCCAGCCATGTTTTATTTTCAGATAAAATATTCAAGGCATCAGCATCAAGAATAAGTGGTCTTTGGCTGTTTTGAATTAAGAGTTTTAGTGCATTTGCCGTTTTCTCCCCTTTCCCAATGCCAGGACCAATAGCAATTGCATTATACGTCGCTACATCTTCCACCGAAGAAATAATAGATTCTTCCGTATCGTTTACACACATAGCTTCGGCGACAGCTGTTTGCATAATGTTATATCCAATTTTGGGAATTTTACAGCTAAGCAATCCAATGCCTGAACGTAAAGCTGCTTTGGCTGCTAAAACAGCGGCTCCCATTTTTCCTTCCGAACCGGCTATCAGCAAGCCATGACCAAAACATCCTTTGTGTGAAAAAGTATCCCGATAACGGATTAGGGGAGAGATAGTATATTCATCGGTAAAGAAATGCTTGCTTGCTGTTTTTTCAATAAAAGCTTCATCCAATCCAATATCCACTATTTTCCAATGACCTACAAAAGCTGCATTTTCTCCAAAAAGAAAAGCCAGTTTCGGCAGTTGAAAACTATAAGTAATATCAGCTTTAACAATAGCGGTGTTTATGCTTGCACTATGTTTGTCGCAGAATAATCCAGAAGGAATATCCACGGCAACAATAGTTTCGTAGTGCTTATTTATCGCATGGATTATTTCAGCAGAGAAACCCGCTACCGCTTTGGATAAACCCGTTCCAAAAATAGCGTCAACAGCAATTTTGTTTTTGGGAGTAAAATCCTTTTCATGCTGGAGATGGTAGATTTTTACTTTGGTTTCCTCTTCTAAACGCTTTACATTTAATTGAAAATCCTCCGACTGCTTTGTTGAAAAATGAAGAATATAAACATTAACAGGAATCTTATCCTTGTATAATAATCGCGCTAAGACTAAGCCGTCTCCGCCATTATTTCCAACACCACAATAAATATCAAAGCTATCTTCTGCTTCGATAATTTCCTTCATCTCATTATACATTGCCGTTGCTGCTCTTTCCATTAAATCCGCAGAACGAATTTGTTGATGTTTTATGGTAAAAGCATCAGCTTCTCTAATGCTTTCTTTAGAGAGAATTTTCATTTTATGCTTATTTTTGTTTTTAAAATAATTGCAAGTAGTTATTCAATATGAAGATTTCTGTAGAAAACAATCAAAACCTTACTAATTATACATTTGCCAAGGAATAGCAGACATCATTGTTCCTAAAAACAGTAGATAAATAATAATATAAACCAAGAATAAGCCAGAAAGCACTGTGCCAATAATAGCGCATATTTTCCCTGCTTTCATATTGCTATAGGAAGAAGCGGAATATGCTGTAGGATTTGCTTTATATTCCTTTTCTGCTTTGGCAGCAAGAGAAAGCGCAATAACGCCCAGAATAAGTCCAATAATGCCATAACACCAACACAATACAATGGAAATAATACCCATTGCTAAAATTCCAGCGTGATTTGGTAATGGTGGTTTCTCTTGATAAAATTCTTGATTTGTTGTGTTTTGTTCGTCCATGGTATGTAATATTGATTAAAAAATTAGTTTAATTAAATAATTAACAACAATAATTGTTGCTACAAATATAAAACTTATTAGCAAAACTTTAGCACCTTTTTTAAAATTAAAAATCAAATGAAGAATAAGATAGATTATTAGGAAAATACTGGGAAGTAATGCCGGATAGATTTGCAAACTTTCCCATAAATTGCCTTTTAGTAAAGCGATTAATGCGCGTTGCATGCCACAACCGGGACATTCAATGCCGCAATATTTTTTCCAGAAACAGGGAAATTGGTGTTTTTCCAGCCAATCAACCAAACTTAAGATAATCATTTCACTTTTTTTATTTAAGATTCTTAATTAATTGCTGTAAAGATATGTAGATTTTTATGGAATTCTTTGATTAAAATGAATACTTTTGTGCAAATTTAATACGTTTTATATTATGTTACTAGCTATTCAATGGAATGCCAACCCTGTACTACTTGATTTAGGTTTTTTAGAAATACGTTATTATGGCTTATTAATGGCTTTAGGTTTTGTATTTGGTTATTATTTGGTAATGCGTTTTTTCAAATGGGAGAATATTCCATTAGCAGAATTAGATAAATTATTGGCTTATGTTGTTATTGGTGGATTAGGTGGTGCCCGAATAGGACATTTTCTTTTTTATGAACCACATTATTTTGTTGATAATCCCTTGATTATCCTGATGTTTTGGACAGGCGGCTTAGCTAGTCATGGAGGAGCAATAGGGATTTTGATAGCTTTATATCTTTATTCCCGAAGGAAAAAGCGCAAATGCAATTATCTTTGGATTGTTGATCGTGTTGTTGTTCCAACAGCATTTGTGGGCGGATTAATTCGGATTGGTAATTTGATGAATTCCGAAATTTATGGCGGACCTACTGATTTACCCTGGGGTTTTGTTTTTCAACGTAATGCAGAGACTGTTGCCAAACATCCAACTCAGATTTATGAAGCAATTTCTTATTTTATTATCTTCCTTGTTTTGTTTTTTATGTATAAAAAACAGAAAGAAAAAACTCCCCACGGTTATTTACTTGGTGTTTTCTTAGTCAGCGTTTTTGGTATGCGTTTTCTTATCGAGTTTTTGAAAAACCCACAAGTAGATTTCGAAGCAACAATGTTCTTAAATATGGGACAAATCCTTAGTATTCCATTAATTATTGCCGGAGCTGTACTTTGGTATTTAGCCAAACGCAGAAAAAAAATAGCGAACTAAATATTTTTTTAAATGCTTTAGAATGAGCTATTTGCTTTTGTTTTTATGAATTGGAATTTTTAAAAAACGCTAGAGATGCTTTGAACTTATTCCTTTTTTTATAGCTTTGTTGCATGGTAGAAGTGGCAAGCATTGAAATTCTGGGTTTTGTTTTTTTAGAACCAATTACTTTACTAACAGATTTATGTTTAGGCTTATTTTGTTTATTTTTTTGGAAAAAATTAAAAAATTATAGCGAAGATGCCATTACTGATTTTGCATGGCGAAAATTCTTTTTGTTTCTAGGAATTGCATCATGTTTGGGCGGATTTGCTCATTTTCTGTTTTTATATACTGGCATTGTTTTGCACTTAATTACTTGGAGTTTTGTCATTCTCTCAATGTATTACATTGAAAAGCGTGCGGTTTTTTATATGCCCTTGAAATTAAGAAAAATATTTTTGTTGCTTGCCCGAAGCAAAGCCATTATTTTTCTAGCCTTAGTGTTTTTTATTCAATCTTTTGAAATTGTACTAATACATACTGTAATTGCCTTAAGTTTATTGGTCTTTTTAGTCCACTTTTATCATGGAATTAAGTACAAAAACAAATCCAGTAGATTGGTTGTTTTTGCTGTTGTGTTGTCGGCTCTTTCCACTGTGTTTTTAAGTCCTGATTATGCTTTTAATGAGTGGTTTACGCACAAAGATTTAGTGCATTTAATTCTCGTTATTTGTATGTGGATTTTCTATTTAGCAGGCAAGAATGACATATTAGATGTAGAAAATAAAGAAACAAATAATTCCATAAAAATAAATAATTAAACGTATATTTGTTGATTATAACAGATTATTAATAACAATAATATTTTAGTACGATGAAACATACCGCATTTACACATTTACACGAAGCTTTGGGAGCTAAAATGGTGCCCTTTGCTGGTTACAATATGCCTATTCAATATGAAGGCTTAAATAAAGAACATCTTGCTGTAAGAAGCAGTGTTGGTGTTTTTGACGTTTCCCACATGGGAGAGTTTTGGGTTAAAGGTGAAAAGGCATTTGATTTAGTTCAAAAACTTACGTCCAATAATGTAGCTGATTTATACGATGGAAAAATTCAATATTCTTGTTTTCCTAACGGAAAAGGTGGAATAGTAGATGATTTATTAGTCTATCGTATTGATGAGCAAACTTACCTTTTGGTTGTGAACGCAGCTAATATTGACAAAGATTGGGCTTGGGTAGTTCAACATGCAGAAGAAATGGGAATGGAAGTTGGAAAAGAAGTCTATAATGCTTCTGAAGAGATTGCACAATTGGCAATTCAAGGACCAAATGCCATGAAAGTAATGCAAAAGCTTACAGATACTCCTATCGAAGAGATGGAATACTATACGTGGAAGAAGGTGGATTTGGCTGGAGTTAAAGATGTATTGTTATCAACTACCGGTTATACTGGTTCAGGCGGTTGCGAAATATACATGGCAAATGCTGATGCAGAAAAACTTTGGCATGCCATTTTTGAAGCAGGAGTTGAATATGAAATTAAGCCTATCGGATTGGGTGCAAGAGATACTTTACGCTTAGAAATGGGCTTTTGCCTTTACGGAAATGATATTGATGATACAACTTCTCCCATAGAAGCAGGTTTGGGTTGGATAACAAAATTTGTTGATGGCAATGATTTTATCGACCGAGCTTACAATGAAAAATTGAAAGCAGAAAAGCCAAATCGTCGTTTACGTGGCTTCGAAATGATAGATAGAGGTATTCCTCGTCAGCATTATGAAGTATGCAATAGCGAAGGACTTCAAATAGGAGAGGTTACTTCAGGAACAATGGGTCCTGCTGTTGGAAAAGCAATAGGAATGGCATATATTGATGCCAATAATGCAAAATTTGACACTGAAATTTATATTAAAATACGTGAGAAATTATTAAAAGCCAAAGTGGTGAAAATTCCTTTTTATAAAGGATAAAATTTGTAGCCTTTAGTTTATAATAAAAACCGTTAAAACGGTTT
>CAZJZP010000185.1:0-2920 GCA_964550505.1 uncultured Prolixibacteraceae bacterium
ATTGTGTGTATTTTCTTCCATTAATCTAGTAGTATTAGTTTTAAACTATTGTATATCATTTTTTAAATTGAGTTGCCAAAAGTACAAATAAATTTTTATTGAAAACATGCTCTTTTGGGATTAATCTACTAAGCGTTTGTTAAAAATACTATATCCGATTCCAAACATAAAAGAAAAAGGGTGTTCGTAATTTTCATAATAGGAAACGGAAAAGTGAACAGGAGCTATGGGATTATAATAAACAATGCTTGCAGAGCCACTGTAAAAACGACTGATAAAGGCTTCTTCATAACTTGGCCAGAAATAATAATCGCGGATAATCTCCTGATAAGGCACAAAAACATAGGATTCCAAACGCAAATCAATGTTCTTCGTAAATGATAAAACCCCTATTAATCCACCGGCTGCATAATTATGTGCCCTGAATTTTGTTAAAAACAGGGTTCGCGACTCCGGATTAGGATAAAAGCTAGGCGAATTTAATAAAGTAGAGGTGTAATTAGTAAATAATTCTTGATTTGATAATAATAATTCACCTTTGAATCCCAAACGTGTGCGCTTTCCTATTTTTTTGAAATAATTCTCATAATAAAGCTTAAACTGAAAATAAGAAACTTCATTACTCAATTCGTTGATAATATTAGAAGTGTTCCCAGGAAAATACCGTTCTTTTCCGCCATAATAAGCCAAGTGCATGTATAAATGTGTGCCTTTATTCGGAAATTGCTTTCTGTTTAATGTTTTTCGGTCAAAATAGAGATTAATATTATTGACATAATAATATGTTCTGTCGGTAGTATCAGTACTGATAAAATTATTTGTTTGGTAATAATCACTACGTGTAAAGCCTTTTGCAAAATATAAACCCATTTTACCTACGTTATTTGTTGGAATAGCTGCATTTAGATAAGAAAAAGACTCTGTTTGCAACAAATAAATTGGTGTTTCATTATCTATAAAATAGGTAGCTGAATTGAAATAATTAAAATTATTATACTGATAACCTAATTTAACTGAAATTGGAATTTTTGCAGGAAAAGACAAATCTACTTCCATATTCCCAGAATTATAAAAACGACCAATATGCGTATTCATTTTTATATCTGCACCAAACGAAGCTAAATACTTGTATGTCAAGCCTAAATAAACATGATTCTTAGCTGTTGAAGTAATATTTCCGCCAAAATCAAATTGAAATTTCTTATCCAATTCCACATCTAAATCCAAATTATAAGTACCACTTTCCTGATTATAAGAAGTATGTGGAGATATTGATGCGATTTTTCCATCTGATAGCAATTTGTAATACTCCTTTTTAAGCATCTCCATATCAATTTTATCCTCATCCTGTTTCAGTTGCTTCCTCACGTATCTTGCTTGATTAGGCTTTAAATTACTTACCGAAATACTGTCAAAAATGTAGTGGGGTTTTTGTTTGTTGAAAGCTTCTCTTCGCCTATCAACTTCATCAGGGTGGACACTATCAGTTACAAACATGCGAATTTCAACAATCTTCTTCAATGTCTCTTGATAACCTATATCTATCAACTCTTTCGTTCTGGAAAAATCAAGCAAAGAAATTCTATCTATGGTGGGCTCAATTAACACGCTATTATCACAATAAACAGAATAATCTGTATTATGCATAAAGATATTCTCCAATTGAGAAACAATATTTCCTTCTTTGGGAGGCTTAAAATTAGATGCTACTTTACTTCCGATAATAATATCTGGGAAAAATCCCTCTAACATCACATCTGAGGGGAAATTATTATACATTCCGCCATCAAATAGTATCATGGAATCAATAACTACTGGGTTGAAATAGAAAGGGAATGTCATTGATGCACGTATGGATTTCCCTAAATTTCCTTTGTTTAAGACAACAGCTCTATTACTTCCAATATCAGCAGCAACACAGCGGAAAGGGACAAAAAGGCTATCAAAATTGTTCCCAGAAACTACATCTGTGGAAGCAAACAACTCCATAAAAGTAAAATCAATACGATCTGGAGAAATAAGATTAGTAGGAATTACAGAAGTAATAGGGTAATCTAAATCAAATTTCACGTTAAACCAAGATGAATTGGGTCTATCAACAGTAGAATAATATACATATTGATCGTCAATAATACCATCTGCCATTTTTTGGAAGTTCGGATCTAAAAAGAAGGCTTCCATCTCTTCCACTGACCAGCCACTAGCATATAATCCACCAATAATAGCACCAATAGAAGTTCCAGCAATATAATCTATCGGAATATGATTTTCCTCAAGTGCTTTAATAACTCCAATATGTGCTGCACCTTTGGAACCACCTCCACTAAGAACCAAACCAACACTTTGGGCATAAGATTGGGAAAATACCATAAAAAATAGTATTAAAAAAAATCCATATCTAATGCCCAATAGTGTTTTTTTCATAAAAAATGAAGTTGGCTTATTATATACAAGCTAAAGCTTGATCTAAATCATTAATAATATCCTCCACATTTTCAATTCCAACAGAGAAACGAACCAATCCATCAGTAATTCCAGCTAATTCACGCTTTTCTTTTGGGATTCCTGCATGCGTCATAGAAGCTGGATGCTGAATCAATGACTCAACACCACCGAGAGATACTGCCAACATTGCTAATTTCACATTGTTCATAATAACAACACCAGCCTCGTAGCCACCTTTTACTTCAAAACTTAGCATACTTCCCGAACCCTTCATCTGCATTTTAGCCAATTCATATTGCGGATGTGATTTCAATCCAGGATATTTTACCCATGAAATTTTAGGATGCTTTTCCAAGTATTCTGCTACTTTAATCGCATTTTCCTGGGCTTTTTCTACACGTAAAGATAAGGTTTTTGCTCCTCTTATCACTAAATATGCTTGATGAGGATCCATATTACATCCCAAAGCAATCAT
>CAZJZP010000185.1:3020-5190 GCA_964550505.1 uncultured Prolixibacteraceae bacterium
CAGTATCAACATAAGAAGATTCCACTCCAAAACGAGAAAAATGATTTTCCATTAATCCACGACTAGGACCATAAACAGCATTTGTACTAATCATATGATCACCTTGCGACAATAAAGCCATATAAACTGTGGAAACAGCTCCCATTCCTGATGCAGTGGCAATCGCTTTATATCCGTTTTCCAGCGCAGCCATTTTGTTTTCCAAGGCTTCAATGGTGGGATTTAATATTCGGGTATAAATATATCCTTTTTCTTTTCCTGCAAATAAATCCGCTCCATGTTTCGCAGATTTAAACGAAAAAGTTGATGTTTGATAAATTGGTACTACAGCACTTCCTAATTCATCATGAAAATCACCGGCATGAACCAGTTTTGAATCAAATCCTAAATTTTTTGTATCCATAATTGTATAGTGATTAAATATTTAATTAATTAATAAAACGAATACAAATTTACATTCTTTTTAGATAATAAAAAAATGGACATGTCTTCAATCCAAGAAAATATCCTTTTGTTGAAAAATATGCTTATTTTTTTTGATGGTTACTGCTAAGAATTTGTATTTTTGAGCCATGGATGAACAATCAAAAAAAAGCACTGCCGAAAAGAAACGTATCAGCCGCAAAGCTGTTACGAATCCAATCAATGAACATGGGAAACTACCACCACAAGCAATCGATCTTGAAGAAGCTGTTCTTGGTGCTGTGATGATTGAAAACAAAGCGGTGAATGAAGTGATTGACTTACTTCGTCCTGAAATGTTCTATAAAGAAAGCCATCAACGTATCTTTAGTGCTGTTCAACAATTATTTAACAAATCCGAACCCATTGATATGCTTACTGTTGCTAATGAATTAAAAAGCACGTCAGAACTTGATATTATTGGCGGACCTTATTTTATTACGCAACTTACTAATAAAGTGGCTTCTGCTGCCAACATTAACTTTCACGCACGCATCATTGTTCAAAAATATATTCAACGTGAATTAATTAGTATCTCCAGCGATATTATTAAAGATGCCTACGAAGACACAACAGATGTTTTTGAATTATTAGATAAAGCCGAACAAAATCTTTTTGGTGTTAGCGAATCAAATTTAAGACGCGGAACAGAAGAAATGTCTTCCTTGATTCGGCTTGCCAAACAACAAATCGAAGTGGCAGGTGAAAGCAAAGACGGATTAAGCGGTGTACCTTCTGGCTTCAATGATTTAGACAGACTAACTTCTGGCTGGCAAGCATCTGATCTTGTTATTCTTGCAGCAAGACCGGGTATGGGAAAAACAGCTTTCGTACTATCAATGGCAAGAAATATGGCGGTTAATTTTAAGCGACCAATCGCGATGTTCTCGCTGGAAATGTCAGCAACTCAACTGGTTACCCGTCTTATCGCCAGCGAAAGTGAAATTCCTCAGCAAAAATTACGTAAAGGAAATCTTAGCGAAAGCGAATGGGAACAATTAAACTCCAAAATATCTACACTAACCGAAGCACCTATTTTTATCGATGACACTCCTGCCCTATCCGTTTTTGAATTGCGTGCTAAATGTCGCCGATTAAAACAACAACATAATATTGAATTGGTTATTATTGACTACCTTCAATTAATGACATCCAATGTTGACGGTAAAGGAAATCGTGAACAAGAAATCAGTAATATCTCCCGCTCATTGAAAGCATTAGCGAAAGAATTAGCAATTCCTGTTATCTGCCTTTCTCAGCTTAGTCGTGCAGTTGAAACCCGTGGCGGAACAAAAAAACCAATACTTTCCGACCTTAGAGAATCTGGAGCAATCGAGCAAGATGCAGATATGGTATTGTTTATCTATCGTCCCAGTTATTATAAGCTCAATGAAGATGAAGACGGTAATGCCATTTCAGAAGATTATGCAGAACTCATTGTCGCTAAACACAGAAACGGTGCTTTGGAAGATATCAAACTCCGATTTACTGATACCTTTGCCCGCTTTAGTGATGGAATAGATATGGATAATTTTAGTCCTGTTGCTGGTCTTAGTCCCAACGAATCATATCAAGCACCCAAAACAATGACGCTTCCTTCAAAAATGAACGATGACAATGACGATGATGAAGAGGAAGATACTTTTATAGATAATAATCCTCATGACGTGCCGTTTTAGAATAAAACATTTTTCTTTTATGCGATTTT
>CAZJZP010000186.1:0-5153 GCA_964550505.1 uncultured Prolixibacteraceae bacterium
CCGATATACTAATAATTTCAAAGAACGTATATTAATTTTTATTGCCCACTAGTGATAACATCATATTAAAAAATTTGCTATGTTTTAAAATAGCGTTATATTTGTTGTGATAATTATTATTTACTCTTTTAAAAACAAATAAAAATGAAAAAAAATTACTCAAAATTTTTACTAGCTACATTATTAGCTTTGTTATTTAGTTTGCCAAATATGCATGCGCAAACAACATTAACTGCTGCAACAACAAATCCAAGTGTTGGAGAATCATTTAATGGACATTTATATGATGCTACACTTGTTTCTGTCGGAAGTTCAGGTGCAAATGTTACTTGGGATTTTTCTAGTATTTCAAGTACTGGAACACAAACAACCAACTGGGTAGCTCCTTCTTCTACTCCATATTCTTCTTCTTTTTCAAGTGCTAATCTAGCGAATAGTGATCCTTCTGGAAATTATTATTATTTTTCTGCGACATCTACCGATTATTCAAGTTGTGGTGGGGCAAGTTCAGCAGGTCAAGTAATTGCTTATTCTGATTTTGAAAAACAATTAGTTTATCCAATGACATATAATACCTCTTTTACTGACGCATTTGCGGCAACATACACAGCTAGCAGTATGCTTATTAATAGAGAAGGGACAATAAATGGTATTGCTGACGCTTACGGAACACTAATATTACCCTATGGTACTATTACTGATGTTTTGAGGGTTAAGTTAGAAGAATATTATGATGATTTATATATGGGAACACCAATGGTAGAGTATGAAACAGAAGTTTATGTTTGGTATAAAGCAGGAATTCATCATCCAATATTATCACATACAACATTTGTAATGAACGGAAACACAACAATATATGGAACATATATCGACGCCAGTCATGTTGGTATTGAAAATAATGCAAAGAATTTAGGTTTAAATATCTATCCAAATCCAAGTTCAGGATTATTTACTGTAGAATTATCTGCAAATAATGAAAACGCATTATTTGAAGTAGTTGATATTTATGGGAAAACTGTTTATCAAATTGAATACACCAATACTGCTTTTGTAAAAGATATAATTGATTTATCTACTTTGTCAAAAGGAGTATATATTGTTCGTGTAACAACTAATGATTATCAAGAAACAAAGAGAATACTAATTCAATAATCCTTGTTTATTGATATTTAATTATCTTAAGATTCTTTTGAAAAAGCTTAATGCTGATTTTATCAGAAGTGTTTTTACTATATTCACCATCGAACTGTATTAATTCTTCTTTGCAATTTAATATGCATATTTCTTTAGCTTGAATAATCTCAAGGTATTTTGATTTATGAAATTTCTTCAGAAATATCATTGGCCAAATAAATAGTGCAATTAAAGGAGAAGGTCGCTTTACAATGCAAATATCAAGAAGCCCATCATCAATTTTTGCAATGGGAGAGATTATTGTCTTGTATCCAATTTGATTGATATTGGCAAAACTGCTTAGAAAGGCTTTTCTTTTATAGCTTTTTCCATCAGCGATAAAGCTATATTCTTGCTCTTTGTAGCGAAAGTAAGCACGAATAACAAGCTTAAGATAGGTGAAAAACCCTCTTCGTTTTGATTGATTAAATAAAGCAGCAATATAAGCATCAAAGCCAATGCCTGCAATACTAATAAAAGCCTGATTGTTAATTGTAGCACTATCAATATAGTGGTATGTCCCCTTTTCTAGTGCCTTTAAGTTTTTGTTGAGTTTAAAAGGAATCTTTAGAAAATGTGCTAAACCATTTCCAGATCCCGTTGGAATAATTCCCAGTATGGAATCGGAATTTGCTAAATATTTAGATACTATATTAACCGTTCCATCGCCTCCAACAGCTATAATGTAGGGAATGTTTTTGCTGACAGCAGTTTTAATTTCTTCTTCAGCAGCTGTTTTGTCTTTTGCGAAATAGATAGCATAGCAGTTGCTGTTTTGAAAATGCTTTTCTATAGCAGAAACAATACGCTCTTGTTTTTTAACGCCAGCTATTGGATTAATAATGAAGAGATACTTAATATTCTTATGCATTGGATAACTTGAAACAAGCTATGTTATTTTGTATAAGTGGAAGTAGCATTAACGGTAGAAGCTCCTTCAGTTATTGTATAATTAATAATAATCTGGTTCTGCGTTACATTCCCGATAGAGGAAACAAAACTGCGATTGATATTATCAATTCCACATTGCACACTTTGATTAGGGATTGTAATAGTTGATGTATTTGGATCGATAATTCCATAAATCAGGGCATTTTCATAACCCGCAAATTTTGGAAAATGAATTCTATTATTAATGGTATCAGAAACAATAAGTTCTCTAATTTCTGCAGGATAGGTTTGTCCTTGAATATCATCCACGCAACTGTAGGCTGCTTCCCAGGGACGACTTTCATTTTCAACTGCTAATATTCTTTTCACTTCGGTTTTATTATCGTCATAATCCCACACTTTGTAAGTAATAATATAAGAACCGCAACGATTAACATCAATGTAATCTGTATTCACTTCTACATCAAAAGTCAAATCACCATCTTCTTCATCTGTGGCAATATAACCTAATTCATAGTAAGGTGTGTTTAAGACCCAATTTACGGTATCTCCGCCAATAAGCGTAATCTCTGGTTTTTCTCCTTTATCTGTTTCACAAGAAATAAGTATTAAAGCTAGAAGAAAAAGGGCTAAGGATTTTAATTGCAAGGGAAATTTCATCTTTTTTTCTTTTTTCAGTTATTTAAGTGGATAAAGATATAAAAAAAAAAGCTTTTGACAAAATCAAAAGCTTTTTTTAAAATATTTTATTAAAATATTATTGCTTTGTATAAACAGAAGTGCCGTTAGTTGTAGTTGTACCACCAGTAACTGCAACTGTGTATGTCCAATTCATAACTTCAGTTGCTGAGTTTAAATTTGCACTTCCTGCAAAAGTAAGGTCAGCTTGACTACCACTAGGACCACAAATGAAATTTTGAGCGGGCATGCTAATAGTTTCAGCAGATGTATTAACATCAGCGTAAGGATCAGCATCAGTTCTTCCTGAAAATTTAACAAAAAATAATCGTTTATTCACAGTTGTTGATGTATTCACAGTTCTTGTTTCTGCAGGATAAGTAGTTCCGTCTTCTGTATCAACAGCTGAATAAGTGCCAGCCCAATCTTCAACTTCGTTATATACGCGTACATTTCTGGTAGCTGTCCCAACATTACCAGCAACATCTGTTACAGTATAGGTAAGTTCATAAGTTCCTGTTAAGTTAGTGTTTACAACTCCTTCTACAACAACGCTGGAAGTAATGTCTCCATCTTCATCGTCAGTAGCAGTATAACCAGGGTCTGTCCATGTACTACCTAAGATAACATCAACATCTTCTCCATCTGTAAGTGTAATAACTGGCTTTGTAATGTCTTCCACTTCACAAGAAGTGAAAAATGTAGCAGAAGCCACTATTGCAAAAATAGCAAATAATAAAGTGATTTTTTTCATAATTGTTTTATTTTTTTTGTTTAACACTGCAAAGATAAAAAAAAAATGGATTATAATGTTCTTTTGTAAAAAAAGTTATATATTTGCATCGTATAATTTAAAAAAGAATATTTATTATGAAAAAATTATTAACATTTGCTCTATTATCTGCTATCGTAGTTTTCTCCGCATGCGGAAATGCTAAAAATGACGAAGAAGCAGAAAAAAAGAAACAAGATTCAATTGAACAAGCTAAGGCTGATTCTATTGCTGAAGCAGAAGCTAAAGAAAAAGCAAAGCAAGATTCTATTGCTGAAGCTGAAGCTAAAGCTCAACAAAATGCAGGAAACAACAATACTCCTAAAGACAAAGTAAATCCTGCTGATAAGCCAGTTGAAGAAATGACTCAAGAAGAGCAAAAAGAAGTTATTAAGAATACTAGAGGCTAGTAAATCTTAACGATTTGTTAAAAAAGAGGCATTAGCCTCTTTTTTTTTGCTTTTTGTTAAAAAGTGTTAAAAAAAAATGTATATTTGCAGTAATAATAATCTAAAAAAACATTTTTATTATGAGAAAATTATTATCATTATTAGTAGTAGCAGGTTTATTCGTTTTTGCTTCTTGCGGAAACAATACTGAAACTGAAGAAGAAACTCAAGATTCAACTGCAGTAGAGCAAGTTGAAGAAGTTGAAGAAGTAATCGAAGAAGTTGTTGATTCAGCAGTTGTTGAAGGAGAAGAAATCGAAGAAGAAGTAGCAGAAGAGGTTAAATAATAATACACCTTTCGCTGCGTTAAAAAGGAATTCCAAAGGAGTTCCTTTTTTTTATTTTATAGCATTATGTTGACAAAAATACTTACACTAATTATCTTTATTATTTCTGTTTTTGCTTTACGGAAAGAAAGCCTTTTTTATCGTTTAGCTTTAATTCCTTATCGTGTTAAGCGTGAAAAGGAGTGGTGGAGAGTACTTAGTCATGCATTTATTCATGCAGATTGGATGCATTTACTAATTAATCTCTATGTTTTTTATTCTTTTGGACAAGTAGTAGAATTGCTGTTTAAATACCATGCATTTGCTTATGCAGAAATTCATTTTTTAAGCTTGTTTTTTGGAGGAATTATTATTGCTAGCATTCCAGCATTAATAAAACACAGAAATAAATCTTCTTATATTGCTGTTGGTGCTTCAGGTACAGTTAGTGCAATTGTTTTTTCTTATATTATTTTTCAACCCTTAGATCCATTACGCTTATTATTTATTCCTTTTGATATTCCTGCCATTTTTTTAGGATTAGCTTATTTGTTGTATTCTTTTATCATGTCAAGAAGAGCAAAAGGACCAATAGCCCACGATGCACATTTTTGGGGAGCAATTTTTGGAATTGTTTATACAGTAGTTTTTTTTCCACAAAATTTTATTAGTTTTATCGAAAAAATATTGCCTTAGTTATGCGTCAAAAGAAATTCTCACCGATTATAATTAATACCTTATCTTTATTATTACTAATTTTTGGAATTATTAATCTATTTTCCAATACCTTGTTACCTGAAATTTCACCAAAAGCTAACGATTTTTATAACTCTTGGAATAATTCCTATTATTTAGGCTATCTCTTTTTCAGTATTCAAATTCTTTGTGGGATTTGCTTTATGATTAAACGTTTCTTACGAT
>CAZJZP010000187.1:0-5078 GCA_964550505.1 uncultured Prolixibacteraceae bacterium
AACCAATAGCTAACTTTATCATTACACCAAATCCTGCTGCTTTTGGTAGCCCAGTTAATTTTGGCTCAGCATCTGTTGCAGAAACTTGGTTATGGGATTTTGGAGATGGAAGTACAGATACAATTGCTAATTTTACTATTCATAGTTATCAATCACCTGGGGAACACACTGTAACACTTTATCTTACAAACCAATATGGATGCAGCGATTCCATATCTCAAGAGATAACAATTATTGCTCCATATACGTTTTATGTCCCTAATGCTTTTTCTCCTGATAACGACGGAATTAATGATATCTTTATCCCAAAGGGAAGGTTTGTTGATGAAGATCGCTATGAATTTATGATTTTTAATCGTTGGGGACAAACTGTCTTTGAAACGAAAGATGTTAACGAAGGATGGGACGGAGGTGTTAACTCACAAGGTGTTGAGTCAACAGAGCATAACTCTACAGTTTATGTCTATATCATTAAACTATACGACGTGAATGGTGATTATCATGAATATAAAGGCGAGTTAACATTGATTAGGTAGCTTGTAAATCTACTGTTTAGTTTGTAGTTAATATCCTTTATTGAATTTTAGATAATTTGGATATAATTTTTAATGAAATTTTTTGTTAAAAATTACCAAGTATTGTTTTAGCTAAAGAAAAAATAGTATTTTTGTTAAATTAAACGTTTTAAAGATATTATAGTCTAAGGATTAGTAATAATTATTGTTAGGTATGAGAAAATATATACTTCTATTTATAATACTCCATTTTCAGCTTCTTTTGCTTGCGCAGTATCCGGGTTGTCCCAATATTTTTGTAGGTAATGATACTGTAATTCCTTGTGGTGCAAGTTTAGATATAAATGCATCTGTTCTTCACACTGGAGAAACAGATACTTATTTAGTCTCATCCGTACCTTATGTTCCACCTTTTCCTTTTACAGGAGGAACTCCAGTTTCTGTTAATACAGATGATGTATGGAGTGGAATTATTAATTTACCCTTTACATTTTGTTTCTACGGACAAGCAAAAAATCAGGTAATAGTTGGTTCTAATGGATTATTATCATTCGATGTTACGGATGCGAATGGCTATTGTTCTTGGTCTTTTTCTAACACCGTTCCTAGTTCACTTCTCCAACTTGATGCTATATTTGGAGCTTATTTAGATATTGATCCTAGTATTTCAGGAAATGTGTATTATGATATTACAGGAACTTATCCTTGTCGTACCTTTGTTTTTAAGTTTTATAATGTAGCATTGTTTAGTTGTACAAACTTATATTGTACACAGCAAATCGTATTATATGAATCTACTAATGTCATCGAAGTGTATATCCAAAATAAACCGGTTTGTTCAACATGGAACAGTGGAAACTCAGTTATAGGGATACAAAATTCAACAGGAACAGTTGGACTAACACCTCCAGGAAGAAACACTGGTCCTTGGTCTGCTACAAATGAAGCTTGGCGTTTTACACCTAATGGAACACCTAATTATACCATTAATTGGTACGATATTGCTGGAGCCTTTTTAGGAACAGGTTCTATGATAAATGTTTCTCCTATGGGAACTGAATCGTATATAGGAGAAGTAGTTTACGTAAATTGTAATAACGATACCATTCGAGTAACAGACACCATTACCGTTACTTCTCCAAATCCCATTATTGAAGTTGAAAATGATACTATTTGTGAAGGAGAACAAGGACAGTTAGTTGTTACTGGTGCTAATACTTACATATGGAATACCGGCTTAACATCCGATACTTTGACAGCTTCTCCATCTATTACCACAACTTATTTTGTTACTGGTACTGATAATTATGGATGTACTTCATCCGCAGAAGCGCAAATCGTAGTAAATGAAAATCCACAGCTTCAAACATCATCTGTTGATGCACACTGTGGGAAAAGTGATGGAGCGGTTGAAGTTATTGTTTCATCAGGATTGCCTCCATATTCCTATCAATGGAATACTATTCCACCTTCAACGCAGCAAATGGTCGATAATATTTCAGCAGGAACCTATTCTGTTACAGTTGTTGATGATAATGGCTGTAGCGCAACAATCTCGGCTAATGTAGCTGATATTCCCGGACCAACAGCTAGTTTTGTTGCCGATCCGTCTGTTACTGATGTCAATCAACAAATAAACTTTAACGATTTATCTATTGGCGCAACTTCTTGGTATTGGACTTTTGGAGATGGTACAGATGCAAGTATTCAACTCCCAAGCCATGTTTATACTTTCCCCGGAACATATCTGGTTACACAATACGTGGAAGATGATTTTGAATGTAGAGATTCTACTAGTAAAGCGGTTGTAATTAATGATTTGTTCTTTATTTATATCCCAAATAGTTTTTCTCCCAATGCAGATGGAATAAACGATGTTTTCAAACCAGTAATTACCGGTCAACATCCTGAAAATGGATATAGAATGGAAATTTTTGACCGCTGGGGAAATATGGTTTTCAAAACAACAGATGTTAATGAAGCTTGGGATGGATCCATTAATGGTCAAAGCTATGACGCTAATGACAGAACCTCTGATGTTTTCCATTATTACATCTATGTCAAAAAAATGACGAACGAAGATTTTGAATATTTAGGGAACATCACCATTCTCAAATAAGCTGTATTTCTTATGGGGAATATCCTGAAAGATTATTTTGAGTTTAATAAAACCGAAAAAAAAGGTATCATTGGCTTACTAATACTCATTATTCTTGTCCTTTTTGCTCCTGCCTTATATTCTGCTTTTTTCCCTAAGAAAGAGGTCATTGATTATTCCGCTTTTAAAAAGGAAATGGAAGCATTAGAAATTACGGTGGCAAACTATAATTCCAATAAAAACAAGCAATACTACCAAAAGACTTTCGATTATTACGATGTGGATAAATCATTTGCTAAACGTCAACTTCAACCATTTCCTTTCAATCCAAATACAGCCACTGCTGAAGATTATAAAAAAATGGGATTATCAGATAAGCAAATTCAAACAATATTAAATTACAGAAGCAAGGGCGGAAAATACTATAAGAAAGAAGATTTTGCCAAAATGTATTGCATCAGTGAGGAAGAATATGAAGTGTTGGAAGACTACATCACAATAGATAAGAAAGATTTTGAGAATAACACCTATTCAGCCAATGAAGAGTTTACAATAGATGTTAACTCAGCTGATCAAAGTGCATTGACTAAAATTAAAGGGATTGGTAGTTCCTTTTCCAAAAGAATTATCAAATACAGAGATTTGTTGGGAGGATATGTTTCCGAAAAACAACTAATGGAAGTTTATGGAATGGATAGTGTTCGTTATCTAAATACCATACCTTATATTGAAGTAAACCCATATACCGTCCAAAAAATCAATGTTAATACTGCTGATTTTAATGAATTAAGAGCACATCCTTATATTTCTTCCAACGTAGCATTATCTATTGTTAATTACCGAAAAATGCATGGAAAATATGCCCGCTTAGAAGAAATTATGGCTTCTGTTTTGATAGATAATGAATTATTTACTAAAATTGCTCCTTATTTAACAGTGGAATAATTTTATGAGAAAACGCCAACAATTTCCCCGTACTTTTTGGATTGCAAATATTATTGAATTATTTGAGCGTTTTGCATGGTATGGCATGTTTATGCTTTTTGCTTTGTATTTGACTTCCTCAAAAGACACCGGAGCACTGGGTTTTTCTCAGCAGGAAAAAGGATTAATCATGGGACCCGTGGTTTTCTTTCTCTATTTTCTTCCTGTTCTTACCGGAGCTATAGCCGACAGAATTGGTTACAAAAAAATACTAATGATTTCTTTTGGTTTAATGTCGGCGGCATATCTTATGTTGGCATACGTAACAACAGTTCCCTTGGTTTTCTCTGTTTTTGTTTTATTAGCTATTGGAGCAGCTTTATTTAAACCTGTAATTACCGCCACTATTGCAAAAAACACCAACGATAGCAACTCTTCCATTGGTTTTGGCATTTTTTATATGATGGTAAATATTGGTGCCTTTCTAGGACCTTTATTTGCTTCAAAACTCAGAGAATTGGATTGGCATTATGTATTTTTTCTGTCTTCCTTTATCATAGCTTTTAATCTCGTATTAGTGCTTTTCTTTTATAAAGAACCGCCGCGTGAAAAACAAGAGGGAAATCTTGCCGATGCCATTCGTAGTATATTTAAAAATATTCTTGTTGTTTTTACAGATTTGAAGTTTATTGTATTCTTAATAATAATCATTGGTTTTTGGTCGATGTATAACCAACTTTTCTATTCTTTACCCGTTTTTATTGCGGATTGGATGGATACTTCTATTCTTTATGAAAGCCTATATAAATTTTCACCGCGTTTGGCAGAGATTATCGGAACTAAAAATCAAACAATAGCTCCAGAGATTTTAACTAATTTGGATGCTTTGTATATTATTATTTTCCAGGTCTTTATTTCTGGTTTGGTAATGCGTTTTAAACCAATAAATGCAATGATTGCCGGCATTTTTGTTGCCACTATTGGAATTGCTTTGATGTTTGCCTTTAATAATCCGATGTACCTTTTTCTTTCCATATTGATATTTGGAATAGGAGAGATGGCAAGTTCTCCAAAAATAATGGAATATATCGGCAAAATTGCCCCAAAAGAAAAAGTCGCTTTGTATATGGGTTGCTCTTATCTTCCCATGGCAGGAGGAAATTTGCTGGCGGGAATTCTTTCAGGACCCGTTTATGAAAAACGTGCCGACAAAATATATCTAATCAGCAAAGAATTAGAAGCCAGAAATATTAATGTTCCAGAATTAAGCGATAATTTCACAAAAAACGACCTTATGGCTTATGCGGAACAAAAACTGGGCATGAATTCGGCAGATTTAACCCAATATTTGTGGAACAACTATCATCCGGAAAGCATTTGGATGATCTATGCTGCTGTAGGCATTGGAACAGTGATTGCCCTTTTTGTATTTGACAGATTAATTCTACGAAAGAATGCTTTTAAAGCGCTGTAATAATTTCTTTCTTTACTGCTTCTTAGTACTGATTGTGTAGAATTAATAATTTCTATTTTCACATAGA
>CAZJZP010000188.1:0-4995 GCA_964550505.1 uncultured Prolixibacteraceae bacterium
TCCAGTGGATACCACATTTAAGTGGTATGATGTACACTTCGGTGGAAACGATTTGCATACAGGGCATCCTTTTATTACTCCAGTTTTATATGCTACTACTGTATATTGGGTCGAAGCATACTCTGGTGGTGGAAGTGCAACTCCTGAATTAATCTACTATGATTTTGATACTCCAGGAACAACAGTTCCAAACCTAGCTACAACACCTGTTGGCACAAATCCTGCTCCAATGACAGGAGTTACAATTGGTGGTACAGGTCTTTCAGGTACAGCATTAGTTGGAACCGGTGGCTCATCAAGTTCTCATGCTGTGAATACAGGATGGAATACTAACTTAAATGGAAGTTTCACTATTTCTTTCTGGACTAGCGACATCACCCCTAGTGGTACTTTATGGTATATATGGGGAGACGCTGGTGCTGGATCATTCCGTTGCTTTACAAATGGAGCTGCAGGTGCAAACAATTGGCTAGTACGCGGCGGTGGACTTCCTGATCTTGAAGTAACAGGAGGTGCAACTGTTAATCCAAATGTAATTCATGTTGTTTATGATGCTCCTGCCGGAACATATAAAGCATATATTGATGGTGTTTTAGTTAATACTGTTACAGCACCAACTTCAAATACTATGAGCGGTTCTGGATTTACTGTTGGAGGATACTCTAGCAGTTCTGGATTATCAGGCTTAATGGATGAATTTAGAGTTTACGATAGAGCTTTATCTGACAGTGAAATACTTCTATCATTATCAGGTGTTGGTGGTTGTCCATCAGCTAGAGTAGCAGACACCGTATTTGTTCCTGTAGCACCGAATGATGCTGGTATAATTGCTATCAATCAACCTAATACTGGTATTGACTTAAGCTCTAATGAGCAAGTGGAAGTTAGCATTAAGAATTATGGGGCTAATCCAATCTCCAACTTTGATGTTGCCTATACTATAAATGGTGGAACTCCTGTTTCTGAGACCATTACATTTGTCATTGCACCAGGAGACACCTTGACTCATTTGTTTACATCAACTGCTAATTTAGTAGCCTATGGATCCTATGACTTTATTGCATACACTAGCTTAACAGGCGATGTTACGAATACTAATGACACAGCTTACAAAACAGTAGAATGCTTACCATTAACTTATTGCCCATCTGGAGCTACTTCTACTTCTTGGACGGACATTGGAAATGTTAGCATTGCAAATATCAACAATGGAAATCCATTACCAACCTTGAATAACCCCACAGGAAACAAAATGTATTCAGATTTTACTGATTCTACTTACCTTCATATTTATATGAATCCTGGTAATTCTTATCCTATTTCTGTAAGCCAAATAAGTTTAACATCATGGTACAATGCTGGTTTAGGTGTATATATTGATTACAATAGAAATGGCGATTTCACTGACCCCGGTGAATTAGTCTTCTCCGGACTCACTACATCATCTGCCTCTCCAACGCTAACAGGAACTGTTAATGTTCCAAGCACTGCAACAGTTGGATATACAAGAATGAGAGTAGTTCTTACAGAAGGAAGCACTATTCCTCCTCCTTGCGGAACATATTCTTGGGGAGAAACTGAAGACTATACTATCATTATGGCTCCAATGCTCGCACAAGATGCAGGAGTTATTGATATCGTTCAGCCTATTGCAGTGCAATCTGCTGAAGATGTAGCAGATGTTGAAGTTACCGTTAAAAACTTCGGTACGGATACCATTTATGCAATGGATATTGAATATATCTATGGTTCAAATCCAACCCAAGTCTTTAACTGGAGTGGTATTTTACCTCCTGACTCAACTGAAACAGTAGTAGCTGGTTCAATTACAGTTGAAAACGGAGCAAAATCATTCTGTGCAAAAACTGCCCTAACAGGAGACTCTAATACATTTAACGATGAAACATGTATGGAGATTCTTGGATTACCACCAATGCTACTTCTAGATGATGACATGGAAATTGGAAGTGTTATGATTGATACTGCTTCTACCCTTTGGGAAAGAGGTGTCCCTAACGGAACTGTTATTAATAGCGCTCACAGTCCAGATACTGCTTGGGTTACTGGTTTATCTTCTCAATACACTGCTAATGTGGAAGAAAGACTATATACTCCTAAGATGAATTTCATAATGGTTTCTGGAGCATACCTAAGCTTATGGCATTGGGTGGACGCTGAGCAAGGTGCTGATGGTGGACATATTGAGTATTCTAAAAATGATGGAAATTCATGGCAAGTTCTTGGAACAATCAACGATCCATTAGGCGTGAATTGGTATGACGGACTTAGTACAGCCGGAGTTGGTTGGACAAAAGCAACCAACGGCTGGACATACGCTATTTACGATCTATCTGATCTAGATAACAATATTCAACCTGTTCAATTCCGCTTTGTATTTAGTTCTGATGGAGATGCAACTGTTGCTGACGGTTGGGCTCTTGATGATATTAAAATTCATGTTCCTCGTTATGCTATTGATGCTGGTGTTACAGATATTATTGCTCCAAGTGGATCTACTGTTATGGGAACTCAAACGCCTGTTACTGTGAGAATTAAAAACTTCGGAACAGACACACTTACATCCATCAATGTTGGATACCGAATAAATACCGGATATCCTCCACAATCTGCTACATGGAATGGAACATTAGCTCCTGATTCTACAGTAGATTTTACCTTTAATAATCAATACCCAGGACCAAATCAGAATTACACGCTTTGTGCTTACACACAAATGTCGCAAGATGCAAATAAGACAAATGACACTACTTGTGTAAACCTTAGCTACGATACTGGTATTGAAGAAATAGCAGATAACGGCTTGATATTACGTCAAAATATGCCTAATCCTGCTGCAGCATTCACTGAAATCTCTTACTTCTTGCCTTATGCAGGTAATATCAGATTCACAGTAACAGATGTGCTCGGAAATCTACTCTATGAAAAAGATGAAAACAAAGGAAGCGGAAACCATAAGTTATTATTACAAACTGAAAGTTTTGCTACTGGAGTTTACTTCTACAGCGTAGAATTTGATAACAGAAAACTGACAATGAAAATGATTGTTCGATAAAAGAACAAGCATAATACTTCAAAAAGGACTATCAAGTTTAGATAGTCCTTTTTTTTTTGCAAAATATTTTTTTTTATGCTTTTTTTTTTACTTTTATCTTTTTTAAGACTAAAGAAATATCTTGAATTAATAATTAATAATCAAACTGTTACATCTTTCAGCATATAATAATCAATGGAGAAAATCACAATAGTTGTAATTTTTTTAGGTGCGCTAATCTTTTTTAGTCATCTTTTTAATAAATTATTTGATAAAACTAAAATTCCCAATGTTCTACTTCTCATGCTCATTGGAATAGTTGGTGGTAGTTTTATTGATAAAGTGATGTTTTTCGGAGAAATAGGTCAGGTTTTTACAACGATTACCTTGGTTATTATTCTTTTTGAAAGTGGGACTAACTTAAAATTTTCCGACCTAAAAAAAGCCCTAGGCTCAGCGGTAACACTAACTATTTATAATTTTCTCATAACTACAGCCTTAATTACATTTTTGTTATTAACTATTACAAAATTTGATACGGTTTCTGCTTTTTTTGTAGCAGCAATTATTGGTGGCACCTCCTCTGCTGTTGTTATCCCTATGATAAAACAACTAAAACTAGGAGAAAAAAGTAATACCATACTCCTGCTTGAATCTGCCTTTAGTGATGTCTTGTGTTTGGTTGTTGGTCTTGCAGCTTTAGAAGGGATGAAAGCCGGTGCTATTGAGTTTTCCAGCATTCTCCACATGATGTGGAAATCCTTTTTATTTGCTCTGCTCTTAGGATTAGCCGGAGGAATAATTTGGAGTTTTCTGTTAAATTGGATTCGTGCTATAAAAAACTCCATGTTTACTACTATTGCTTTTCTTTTTATCGTTTATGGCGGTGTTGAGTTACTTGGATATAACGGAGGAATAGCTTCGCTGGCTTTCGGGATTATTCTGGGAAATGCTGAAAGCTTGACTAAAACAAAACTTTGGAAAAGAATTTTCTCCTTTGAGGCTGGCTCACTAAGTAATAATGAAAAAGATTTCTTTAGTGAAATCGTTTTTGTGTTCCAGACCTATTTTTTCGTTTATGTAGGCGTTGTTCTAGAGTTTGGCAATCACACTACCTATCTTATTGCATCCTTATTAGTTCTTGTTATATTATTGATGAGACCTCTTGGCGTTTTCTTAGTAAGTAGAAAAGGATGTAATCCACGAGAAAAAACGATTATGTCGGTTATGTCTCCGAAAGGTTTAGTACCTGCAATTTTAGCATCTATTCCTCTTCAATTAAACCTAAATTTCGGAAAAGAAATAGCTGAATTAGGCTATGCCGTTGTCTTATTGAGCATTGTTGTATGTAGTGTTCTTATTATGATTGTCAGCAAAGACCCTTTGTTTTTCAATAAGATGGTGCGAAAAAACAAAGAAAATAAGCAAAATACTGATACTGCTAAAAATACGCTAAAAGAAAGCGAAGAACAAGAACAAGATGAAAATTTTGAAGATGATGATTAATGATGATGTGCTTTTTGCGCATCTTCAAAAGTTTTGTTCATGCTTCCTTTTTCATGCTCAGCAGGTCCATAAATGGTATAAATTTTTAAATCTTCGTCGCCAGTGTTTTCGATAGTGTGCCAATAATTTGCAGGAACTAATATGGCCCAATCATCAGAAACCCTTTCATTAAAATCTAAATTTTCTTTAGTTTTTCCCATCTTTACCATTGCTTCACCTTCTTCTATTCGAATAAACTGATCATGCGTCTTATGTACTTCCAACTCAATAATTTCTCCTGGTTTCAACGACATAAAAACTAATTGCAGATATTCTCCAGTCCAATTTGCTACTTGATAATGCTCATTGGATTTAGTCGCTTCCTCAACATTCAAAACCCAGGGTTCTTTTCCCATGTCTTTCGTATAATCAATAGCTGCAATTTCATCATCATCATC
>CAZJZP010000189.1:0-4582 GCA_964550505.1 uncultured Prolixibacteraceae bacterium
CGTAAATTCTCCAGCCAGAATTCACTCTGATGTGCATATCAGACCAAAATTCAACATATTCTACTCGTTGACCATCGACTTTTCTTGTTTTTGTTCTAGAACCTCTTTCAATTCTGATGTCGGAGTCGAAAGTTGCTAAAGTAATAATGGCATCTACTCCATATTTTTTGCAGAGTTTATCCACTTCTTCCCAACTAAGTAAAGCAGGAAACTTTTTTGTTCCTGTGCCACGATAATCTTCATTTTCAAGAAGCATAGCATCAAAACGAGGACCGTTATTTAAGGAGAATGTTAATCCTTTAATGCAATGATAAGAACCTTCTTTGTCAGCCATAATGGACTCACCACTAAATAATCCTTCCATAATATTGCCAAATAAGGATGATTTCTCTGGTAAAGAATGGTTAATAATTCCCACTTTTTCGATATGGCGAGGGACAAAAATATCAGCTGGTTGCAAAACTGACATCGACATACTGCGGGTTGAACAAGAATAAAATAAAAAAGAACTGCTTAGAAAAGCAAAGGCTAATAATAATCGTAAGATTCCGAGTCGCATGGTATTATTTCTTTAAATTAGACATTTTAAAAAGCTAAAATACAGATTATTTCTAATTTACTGTATGCTGCTTTCTTTTTTTTCAAGAAATAACAAAATATGTGCCAATTAAAAAAAGAGGTCGATAAATTCTTTTTTTGTAATGCCAATAAAAAATTCTTCAATATCAATGTGATCAACAATGGAAGAAATGCTCTCTTCATTATGCCATGTTCCTCTAATTAAATCTTCTAAAACAGCGGTGTTTTGTAAGCTAAAATAATCGCCAAATATCTTTATATCCTGAATAATTCCGTTGCTGACATTCATTCTAATTTCAATTGTACCTGCTTTTGTACGTTTTTGTTTTTTTAAATTGAAATCTGGAGACTTTCCATAATTCCATTCCCAGGATTCATATTTTTCTTTCGCTAAAGTTTTAATCTTTAGATGATCTTCTTCTGAAATATTATAATTATCCATACAATCATGTGTCCTTATCATATGTTGCATAAAAACACTTGCAAATTCATCAACACTCATATCATTACTCAAGTATTCCTTAATATTACATACTCTAGATCGGATAGATTTAGTGGATTTATCTTGGTATTTGGCTTTGCTGTTATTTAACACTTTTGATAATACCTCTAGTTGACTGTCGAAAAGAATGGAACCATGGTGTAAGATTCTGTCTTTATAAACAAAATTTGCATTACCGCAGATTTTTCTGCCATCAATAACGACATCGTTACGGCCGTGAAAATTAGCAGAGATATTTAATTCTTTTAAGACCTCAATAAGCGGTTTGGTAAATGCAACAAAGTCCTGGTTTTCTGTTTCATTCCATTTCGTAATAAGACTAAAATTCAAGTTTCCTAAATCGTGATAGACGGCTCCGCCTCCTGAAATACGTCTTACTACTTTAATTCCATGTTCTTTAGCATAAGCATAATCTACTTCAGCAATGGTATTTTGGTTTTTTCCTACAATAACTGCCTTATCGTTTTGCCAAAGCATAAAAATATCTTCTGAGAAATTTTTCAAGAAATATTCTTCTGCCGCTAGATTATAAAAAGGATCAAGAGAATAATGCCGAATACAAATCATTCTTTTTGTGATATTTTTTTCAAATATACAACAAAAAAAATGATAATGCAAATAAATTGGCTTTTTTTATCGACTAAAGTTGTTATTTACTCGACTATCCTTCCATCTTTATGTTTTGTTTTCTTATACGGTTCGCCAGTTTCGGTATAATATTTCCACTTCCCAGCTTTTAATCCTTTTTTATATTTTCCGCTTAATTTTAATGCGCCTCTTTCATAGTAAAATTCCACATCACCGTGTGGCAAGCCTTTTTTAAACTCTATTAATGCCTTTATTTTTCCATTAGAATAAAATTCCTTATATGCATCGACAATAAGATTATCTTTAAAAAAGATGATTGCCAACATATTTTGCTCAGGGTTATCGTAATAAAAAATACTTCTTCCTTCTAATTTACTGTCTTCATATTCTACTACACAATATAAATTTCCACTTTCATAATAGCTACGACAAAAACCGTTAATTTTTCCGTCTTCGATTCTTCCTTTGTGTTGCACAATACTATCTTTCAATAATTCTTCCTCTTGATAATACAATACAAAAGGTCCATCTTTAGGCGTTTCTTTTTTCTTGAATTCAATTTTAAACTGCAAAGAATCAATTCTTTTCAAAAACACATCCTCGGCAGCAGTTTGAAACTGTTCCATATCATCATCATAAAGTGCATTAATATCGTGCTCGGCAAGCAATGTTGTTTTGAAAAACTCCCCATTGGAAGTCATTTGAAAGGCAATCCGCACAAAACTCACTATTAATTCTTTATTCTTTTGAATATTTTTACGTTGTTTTTCATTATTAAAATAGTATAGTAAAGAATAGAGTTTTGGAGTATGTACAAAAACAGAAACATTGCTTTGTTCTTGCATTTCTGCTTTGAATGCTTGGTATTCTTCAGATAAAGCTAATAATCGTTGCTCTTCATAATCGTCAATCATGTCCATCAATAAGGAAGGATTATTACTAAAAAGAAGGAAATCTTCCATATAAATAAAATAGGGTTTTTCCAATTTTCGAAATAATTTACCGAAAAAGAGCTTGAAAAATCCGTTTATACCGAAATAATGAATTTCATAGTTCCGGTATGATGATTGTTTTGTTTTAAGCGGACTTCTTCTTTTTATCTGTTTCAGCATCTTCCCCATTTTCTCTTTAGCTAAATCAATATCTTTAGTATGGATTATCGCTAATGCATCTTTTTCTTTTGTGTTGATATTGGGTCGCATTTTGCAAAAGGCAATTTCACTACCAATCCAACTGAAGAAATCTTCTTCGATATTTATTTTAAACAGTTTTTCTATGCGCTGCATATTTTTCTGATAATTTTCAGCAGTGGTGGTATCTTCTGATGAAAACTGAGTAGAAATATTTTGGTAAAACTCCATATAATCCTCAAAACAAATAGAAAGATAGATAGCCGTTTGATCGCTTAAAATCTTATCTGCTTTTCGTTCGCCGGGTTTTACGCCAAGCATAGCATGAAAATACGAATTGGTATCTTTCAGTGAAGTAAATCCATCCATGCTAAAACGTTCGCTTTCAAAATTGATGTTCCATGCGGTGTGTCGCAATACGCTACAAAGCATTGCCAAATTATCGTCTTGCTCTTGCAAATAATATTGTGCGTAAGCTTGTAAGTAACTATAATTCAGGTAAAATCGAAACAAGGAAGAAGAAGATAACTCTGATTTCAGGGTTTTAAAAGCCATATCATCCGTCCAATTATTTTCTGATTGTGAAATATCTATGGAAGATTTAATAATGGATTCAGCATAAGAACAAATCAAAATATTATCAATAAAACTCAGGTAAAGAACGTCCCCATCTTTCATATGTGTTAAAACCATCAGTTCGGAAGTTTTATATTCTTGCTTTTCCATGGTATAATCATAGATATTGAGGATGGATTCAATATAATCTTTCAAAAAACCCAATTTAGATGCCTGTTGAATATCGATGGCGAATAGAAAATCGAAATCATCGCTTCCTAACATGTGTGCGGAAATCATTAGTTTTTTATCACTAAGTATCTTGTTAATTTTCTTATCTCCGTGAATTAAGGAGTCCAAAGAAACAGCGCTGCTGTGAATATCTTCAAAATATTCGTTGCTGGTCAAATTATGCCAAATAGTACTGGAACGAAGCGCTTCCCAACCTTCTGTCAGATTATCCGTTTCGATAATATAGATTGCATCTTTGGGAATTACGGTGAAAACATCACGCTTTTTAGTTTCCAAAAAATAAATGTAAGCGGCAAAGCCAATAATGCCTACAAGGAGTAAAATTACTAGGGTGCGAATAATTTTTTTCATCGGTCTGTTTTATTAAATCAACTTATCATACTTAAAAATTACCCAAAGGTATTAATTATTTTTTATCACAGACAATTAAGATTTGTTGTTTTGTTGGATTTTTCATCCTTTTTCAGGAATACGAAAAGGCGCGAAGTATCTTTTTACAAAGCTTTTTCAGGAGGAGACCAACTTCGTGCAATTCCTGTTATAAAATATAAGGACTTAGATTAGTACATTGATTTAGAAATGCTTCTGGGAAGTTTTAACTGCTTTTTTTTTATTTCACGAAGCTCCACTGAGAAGGCACGGAGGTACACGGAGATTCTTTTATCCAACTTCGTGCTCTTCGTATGATAAAAACTAAGGATTTAGATTAGTACATTGATTTAGAAATGCTTCAGGGAAGTTTTAACTGCTTTTTTTTCACGAAGCTCCACTGAGAAGGCACGGAGGTACACGAAGATTCTTTTATCCAACTTCGTGCTTCTTCGTGTTAATTCTTCGTGCTCTTCGTGTGATAAAAACTAAGGATTTAGATTAGTACATTGATTTAGAAATGCTTCAAGGAAGTTTTAACTGCTTTTTTTATTTCACGAAGCTCCACTGAGAAGGCACGGAGGTACACGAAGATTCTTTTATCCAA
>CAZJZP010000189.1:4682-4928 GCA_964550505.1 uncultured Prolixibacteraceae bacterium
CTTCGTGCTTCTTCGTGTGATAAAAACTAAGGATTTAAATTAGTACATTGATTTTGAAATGCTTCAAGAAAGTTTTAACTGCTTTTTTTTTATTTCACGAAGCTCCACTGAGAAGGCAGGTAGGTACATAAAAATTCTAGTAAAAAAGAAAACTTTTGCTTTTTATTTTCCCACCACGAAGACAGAAAAGCGCGAAGGATTTTTTGTGTTTTTTTCTGTTTAGACAAGAAAGTAAAAAGGATTTTA
>CAZJZP010000190.1:0-4924 GCA_964550505.1 uncultured Prolixibacteraceae bacterium
ACATACTGAGGAAGAGCTTGACAGGGTTAGGAAAATGATTACAGAAGAAAAGAAAGGATGAAACGGGGAGATTGCAAATGAACAATGAAATGAAACTTCAAAACGTGGAATATGTAACCAGAGTACAGAACGTTAAAATGGACGTTAGAAATCGCATAGTACTTGATAAGACCGTTGCTGATGCTATTTTAAACGGTATGGAAGTGTATATTATAGTGGTTAATAGTGAGATTGCCACCGAAGAAGAGGTTTAAAACATGCCTGGAAACGATGTACGTATAAACAATTCAATGTATTGGTATGTAGGTGATTCCAAAATGGACGAACTTATAGAATGGCTTGATACGAACGGGATAAGAGAAAAGAAGAAATGTGTGAAGAAGTGAATATCATTTGCAATTTCATTAATACATATCAAATGTTTGAAGGTGGTAAGAAATGGACACTTTTGAATTTTATCATTTTTCAGGTGAGCTGTTAGACCGTGGAGAATTCAACAGTTTTGAAGAAGCTGATAAGTATTGTGAAAAGTACAGGTTAGCTTATCCCTGGAAGGTGGTATAAATGACTCGAATTATTGAATATAACAGAAAACCACAAATTGAATTTCATGAAATCGAACCTTTTAAATTTGATCCTAAATGGGATTGGACAGACAAAAGAACAAAAGAAGATAAACTTCCTAAGAAGTATAGAAAGGGATGGGAGTAATCAGAGAAATTGCAATTTATATAGGTGGTGAGAATTATTGAAAAACTGAAAGCATACAAGGAGCACAAATACATAGTGTTCGAGTTTGAAAATGGAAAAACTGTAAAATATGATTTATCATCCGGTGAAACGATAGGCAAATTAGGGAAGCCCGTAAAAAGCTTAAACTCCCAACTTCGAGGATACAATGTTTATGATGTGATAGAAAGCTTTGAAAATGAAGAGTATAAAAAATTCTTAAGGTTCGTACTTAAAAACTTTGTTAATAATTGCAGGGATCGGAAACGTAATAGTTATGTAATCGAAGTTGATCGAGTAAAAAACATAGGAACTTTTCTAAGCAGACTATGTTTTTATGATTATTTTGAACAGTTTTTCGCTGCCGGAATATTTGACGTAGATAAGGATTTAAAACACAAATTGAATGAAATTCCTAAACAATTAGTAAAATTGTCAAAAACTTATAAATTGAAATTGTCTGAACAACTTATAAAAGATTATAATAGGAATCCTGATTTATTTAATAACATGATGTTGGTTGAATTGGATAGTGTTAGTCCACATGAAATATATCATAACATACTTAAGATTTCAGAATATCGTTATAGGACAAATAAATCAAATTTTTATATATTGATGGAAAACTATAATTATTCTGCAATTCCGTTGATAAAATACATTGATAATTTGATTACATACGAAGCTTTGAACTTAATCGATACTATAAATGAATTGCTTGATTATTGTAATATGATGTCTGTAATTAGTCCAAAATACGATAAATACCCTAAAAACTTTTTAACTACTCATAAAATTGCAACTCGGAATTATGAAAGATTGAAAACTGATTTCAACGAAGAATTGTATCGTGCCAGGGTCGATAAGTCTCTTGAATGGTCAATTAATGATTACATGGTGATTTATCCAGAATGTACACAAGACATTAAAGACGAAGCCGTACAACAGAATCACTGTGTATCAAGTTATATTGATAGGGTGATTGATGGAAAATGTCACATTGTATTTTTAAGGTCGTCTAAAGAGCCTGAGAAGAGTTTAGTGACGATGGAAATTGAATGTAATATGGTGGTGCAATCAAAAGGAAAGTTTAACAGGGATTTAACAAATGAAGAATCTGAAATTGTTAAGAAATATAATAAATATCTGAGTAAGCGTAATATGATTAATTTAAACTATGAAACGGAGGAATTGCAAGTATGTTAACTAGTGGAGACAGAATTAAGATGGTGAACTCGATTAATGGGCTTGATTGTTTAGTTAATAAGACATTTGATGTAATCAATGTTGAAAATGGCGTGATTTCTTTCAAGTCGAGTTTTGGTATTGGGTTTATGTCAGAAGACGAATTTAAAAACAATTTTGTAATGGTCAGGAATTGGACTAACTGGATTCATACAGTTAAGTTTTATGCATACAAAACAGATAATAAGAAATATGTAAAAGTTAAGAAAGATGGATATTGTGTAAGGGCTTCTTGTCATCCTACAGATGAATTTGATTTGAATGTTGGAATTGCAGTGTGTTTGAAGAGGATTAAAGAAAAGATGAAATGTGATTAAGTTGCAATTTCTCTTTTACAATTAATTTTTTATAGATTGGACCCTTAAATTATTAAGTAGGTGGTAATATCAAAGTAATTGATCTATTTTGTGGTTGTGGTGGATTCTCCGAAGGATTCAAACAATCAGGACACGATATAATTTTAGCCGTTGATATGTGGGAACATGCTTTAAAATCCCATGAAATGAATCACACGGAAACTGAGCATTGGTTAGAAGACATTAGGAATGTTTCAGAGCTTCCTAAATGTGATATAATAATTGGTTCTCCTCCATGCCAATGTTTCAGTCAAGCCAATTTAAAAAGAGATACCGAGAAAGGATTAGAATTAGTTCATGAATTTGAAAGAATTGTAAAAGTTAATAATCCTAAATATTGGATGTTTGAGAATGTAAAACCTATATCAAAAATATATAAAAATGCTTGTGTATTAGATTCGTTTGATTATGGGCTAGATCAACATAGACGAAGATCATTCGTTTGCAATTTCCCTTATTTCAGAATGAACGGAATACTAAAGGGGGAATTAACTAAAGAGTATTGTTATAGTGGGGCATTAAAAGATAATACAAGTCCAGGTGCTAGAAATCATGTATGCCGAAGTGGAACAGTTACAACTAAAAGAATTAGAGATATGGATAATGATGAGTATATAGATATGCAAGAAGTTAAAAAGTTGATGGGGTTTCCGATTGATTATAAATTACACGGTGGTGTGAGTATTCAACAGAAACAATTGGGCAATGCTGTATGTCCTCCAATTGCAAAAGATTTTGGGGAATATTTGATTAAATACGTTTAAATATAATGTTATCATAATTATAATGCAACAATTCATAGGAGTTATAAAATGTACGGCGGGTATAAATCTCCGGGTAGGATGTATAAAACCGATAAAAGTATGGGCATGGATGGAAAAGAGTTCGTAGCTTATGTATCAAAATTATATACTAAAAACAAGAAGGAATACCCAAGAACGAAAAGACCGACTTCCATAAAAGCGGCAGTTGCGTTTGTAAGAAAAATGGGAGGTGAAGTTTACTACAAAGAACCTGGATGGCAGTATTCGAGATATTAAACTTCTTTTTTTAATTTTTTATAGTTGATTTTTAACAATTAATTTTTTTATACCATCTTATTGAATAAGCTTCTACTTTTTAAACATTTTACTTTTTAAATACATTTATTGATTAAGTTAAGCTTATTCCGACTCCCCATAAGAAAGGTTCAAAACTTTAAAATGTGAATCATTTTATTATGCCAATTGGTATATACATTCCTACTAAATTTGGAAATGGAATAGTTTACAAAACTTGTAATAATGTCAACTATATTTTTGGAATTTCTTGATAATGGGTCAAAATAAGGTTTGTTTTGAAAGAAATTTTAAGCAAAAGTATTAAATAGTTTACCGATCTATTATAGAGTAAACTAATACGAATTTAAGATAAATGGAGGAAAATACAATGAGAACTTGTGCAAATGATGGAATTGTGGACGATCCTGAAAGAAGAAGAATGTTTTTGAATGGTGTAAGAGAAAAGGTTCAAGATGGTATAGAATATAATATTGCAAATGGAGTTTGTGGTGAAGCTTTGGGACATCTGCACATCGGGTGGACATTGGATACTCATCTTTCATTTTGGAAACCTTTCTATGATGAAAAATATATATACCAACTCAACTATGGACATTTTGTATAATGTTTTTTTCAAATACATTTAATAATTATTTTTTTGGAGAAAAACAATGAATTCTTTAGTTCCTTTTGGCGGTGGAGACTTACTCCTAAAAGAACAAGTGGATCATATCGAACCTTACGAAGTAGAATCTTTAAAACGTGCTTGTGATATAGCCTATGAACAGAGTAAACAAACTGATAACTACAAATGGATAAGAGACAAAAATAAATTGTTTATGCAGTTGATGTGGTCTACAGGAGCTAGAGTTTCAGATGTTGCATCAATGAGTACTGATAAGATAAACTATAAGGAGAAATCTATAACATTTTTGGTACATAAAAGAAAAAGCAAAAAAATTAAAACTGGTGGAGAATTTTGGCACACTGTAAGTATAGACATAGAAACGCTAACTATGATAATGGATTATGTGCAAACGTGGGAAATTAAAGGTTTATTGTTTCCATCGTGTAAAGGATGTAACAAACCTTTGACAAGACAGGCTATAAACAAGATGTTAGACGAACTTACAGAAGTTGTAGACATGAGACATGTGCATCCTCACATGTTTAGACACGGAATTGCTATGTACATGCAGTCTCAGGGCGTTCCTGTGGAAGTTGTAGCTTATAGGTTAGCTCATAGTTCAACTGCAATTACTCTAAAGACTTATGCAAGAATGAATGTTAATCAAGAAAAGGCTATACTTGAAAATTTGAATGTTAAGTTTTGGTAAATGGATGGATGATAAAATGAAAATAGTTGGATGCATATATAAATTAAACATTGATTGCTTGCATTTGTGTGTTTACTGTGCATTTTCTAATAATGGAAATTGTTATGACGACGAACCATGTGAATCCGATTTTGATAAATATTATATATTTAGTGAATGAAGGATTTAGCTAAGAACAATCCGATATTCTGAAAGGTGATAAGAATGGAAGAAAGAA
>CAZJZP010000191.1:0-4899 GCA_964550505.1 uncultured Prolixibacteraceae bacterium
TTATCACTACAAAAATCGATTTTTTTAGCTTTACACACTTTTTTGTACAGTATCATTAAAAAAAAAGCATAATTCCTTGATTTTTAAAATATTTTTGCTAAATTTGGACAGTCGTATTTTCATTTTTTGAAATTATAAAAACAACAAAACGTTATTATAAACAACTATTGAAATAAAACGAGCTTTCTGCTTAGAAGGTTTTGTCAAGTCATGATTAAGAAATAACAAATTAAAAAAACATAGTATTCATTAAAACAACAAACAAATGAAAAAGCAAAACATCATTATCAGTTTAGTTGCAATTCTCTTCTCACTACAATTAGTTGCCCAACAGAATGTAGCCATAAACACCACAGGCGCAGCACCAGACGCCAGTGCAATATTAGATGTCAGTTCTACGAATAAGGGTTTACTTGTACCAAGAGTGGCATTAACACAGACCTCTCTTGCTACTCCAATAACTGCTCCGGCAACAAGTTTATTAGTCTATAATACAGCTACCATAAACGATGTTACTCCAGGATACTATTTTTGGGATGGAACACAATGGCAAAGCATCTCAAGCGGTGGCGGCGGAACACAAGATGATGATTGGTTGCCACTTGGCGCTGCTAATACTGCTCTGATATATCACGAGGGTGCAGTTAATACAAAAACCTTAAATAATATTGCTATTGTTGGTCCAAATGCTTTTGCTACTATACAGGATGCCGTAAACTCCTTACCAGCTACTGGAGGAAAAGTATTGCTCACAGCAGGTACTTGGACAGTTACATCACAAATATCTTTCCCTAATGATAATATTACTATAGAAGGCGTTGGAGAAAGCAGTATTATTGAATCTTCTGGTAATCATAGTATTTTTTATTTAAATTCCAGAGATAATATTCAGATTCACAATCTCTTTATTCGTTATACTTCTTATGTTTCGGGGAGTTCTTCTAGAAATGCAATATATTTATACCGTTCTGCCAATGCAAAAATTCACAATTGCCATATTGAAAATGCATACAGAGCAGTCTATCTTGCTGGTTCAAGCACAAAATACACAGAAAACAACAGCATTTATAATAATTACATCCAAAATTCCTATTACGGCATTACAACTGGTGCAGGTATAACACCTACCAATTACTATGTTAGAAAAAATATGGTGCATAACAATAAAATAATCAATAATGAAAGATACGGCATTTGTTTTGCTGGCTCCTCCACCTCCAACAATATCAGTGATAATGAAATTAATGATGCTGTTCAAGGAATAGTGATGTTTCATTCGGATTCTAATATTGTTAGTAACAACCGCATTCTTAATGTGGGAAGAAGTATTTCCCCAGGAGTAGGAATTGGAGTGCAAGGAGCTTCCAATAATTTCATTACTGATAATTATATCTCGGGAGTAATAGGAACAGTCTCTAATGCTTCAGCAATAAGAGTCATCCAACAAAACGGTGTTTGGTGTTCTAATACTTCTATTACTGGTAATCAAATCCATCTGGATGGAACAATGACAGGGATTCGTGTTACAGCGCCAATTGGAGCAGTAATTAGCAATAACTATATCAAAAACACCAATGCTAGTAATGCTTATCCTGCCATTATGGTTTACGGCTCATCTAGTAGTACAGCTGGACAATACCATCCAAAGAATGTAGTTATTGCAAATAATGTAGTAAATGCAGCTACTACAGGAAGTAGTAGTAGTGCAAATTATTCAGGAATTATCTTAATTGGCAATCAAGCAAATAGCGATAACGGACCAAGATATAGCACTGTTACAGGCAATAGCGTAAGTGGGTATCGTCGTGGTATAACTGTTTCTGACGGAGATTACATGGTTGTGTCAAATAATACGAGTTTTAACAACATAGAGGGTATTTATGTTACTAATTGCACCAATTCTGCTATTATTGGAAATGTTTCAGGAGGCGTAGGAACAACTACAACGGGCAGTACCGGACAAATAAGCTTAAACCAATAAAGACTTCATAGTCTAAACTAATATCACACTAAGAAAAAGAAGATTTAGCTATATATTTTATTGCTAAATCTTTTGGTTTTAACAATTATCTTTCTATTTTTGTCGAAGCTTACTTTGTACAAGTTGTATTATTAATAATTATTAACAAAAAACATCATAGAAATGAAACTAAGATTCCTTTTTATTGTAATGAGTTTTATCATTATCAGTATTTTTAAAACGAATGCTCAACAAAACGTAGCGATTAACACAACAGGCGCAGCACCAGATGCTAGCGCAATATTGGATATCAGTTCTACAAACAAAGGTCTGCTTATCCCGCGTGTTGCTTTAACGCAAACATCTCTTGCAACACCAATAACCGCTCCAGCAACAAGTTTATTAGTTTATAATACAGCCACAGTAAACGATGTTACTCCTGGTTATTACTTTTGGGATGGAACAGCATGGATACGCATGCTCAGTGGAGGTATTATCAGTAATGATTGGGCTTTATTAGGAAATGCAGGAACTAATCCTTCCACCAATTTTCTAGGGACTACTGATGCACAAGATATGGTAATTAGAACAAATAATACCGAAAAAATGCGTGTGGAAAGCGGTGGAAATGTTGGGATAGGAATCAATAATCCAAACTATAAATTGCATCTTTACGGCACATCCAATAATGCAGCTGATGTTTATTCGCAAACCGATGCAGCAAGAATAGTAAAACACTGGTTTGTGAATGCTAACAGAAGTTGGAGTGTTGGTCAGATTGGCACAACTCAGTCACCCAATTATTCCTTTCAGATTACAGATGAAACTGCAGGAAGTCCTCGCATGAGTATAACTACTGGAGGAGATGTAGGAATAGCCGAAACCGATCCTGTTTATCGTCTTGATGTTAGAAGTACTTTTGGAGTTGCTCTTGCAGGAACAAATCCCGCAAATTTCATTAAATTGAATGCTTCTGGAGCCTCTTCCATGGCGTTTATCGCTTTTAATGATTTGGGCAGACTGGAATTCAGGGCACAATCTTCCTCATCATATAGCACATCTGGTTTAGGAGCATCTTCTACTATAATGACAATTGATGGTACAACGAATCATGTTGGAATAGGTGAAACTTCTCCAACCCAAAAACTAACTATCGTTGAAAATACTCCTTTTTCTTTAGGAGGTTCAGATACTGGTGTTGATAATATTTATTTGGAAAACCACAGTATGGGTGCAGGCGATGGAAATTATGGTGGTTCTATCTCTTTTTCTGGTCCATACAATGGTGGTGGAGGGGCACCACGAAGACATGCAGCTATTGTCGGAGTGCAGGTTACCACCGAATCAGATTATGTGGGATTAGCTTTTTTCACACATAACTCTAGTGCGAGCACAGGAGATATGCAAGAATCTATGCGATTAACCCATAACGGAAATCTTGGTATTGGAACAACTACTCCAACTGCTCAATTACACACAACAGGATCTGTAAGATTTCAAGGCGCTGGAACACCTGCAGCTGGCAGAGTATTAACTTCTGATGCTAACGGTAATGCTACCTGGCAAGATCCAAGTGGCGGAGCTGGCACTGAATGGGCTTTATTAGGAAATGCAGGGACAAACCCTGCTACTAATTTCCTTGGAACTACTGACGCACAAGATTTGGTTTTCAGAACAAATAATACTGAACATTGGAGAATAACAACTAGAGGTCAAATTGAACCCAGAAACACAGGTTATTCTATATTTATTGGTGAATTTGCAGGTGATAACGATGATTTTAGTAGTAATTATAATGTTGGGATTGGTTATGAAGCGCTTATTGATAATACAAGCGGTAATCAAAACGTGGCAATTGGACAACGTGCTTTATATCGAAATACTATAGGAAATGAAAATGTTGCAATAGGTTATTGGGCATGTCAGGGAGATGTTAACGGCACTAAAAATACAGGAGTAGGAAAATATGCCTTATATCAAAATCAAGGAGACAACAATACAGGTATCGGATATGCAGCTGGTGCTGGTGCTGGAAGCCCTACATATACAAATTGTACTTTTTTAGGTTATGATTCAGATGGTTCTGGGAGTATGAGTAACGCTATGGCTTTGGGAAATGGAGCGACAGTTTCTGCCACAAATAGAGTTAGAATTGGGAATTCTTCCATAACTCAAATCGGAGGACAAGTGTCTTGGTCAACTCTCTCAGATGGAAGAATAAAAGAAAATCTTACAGAAGATGTTGTCGGTTTAGATTTTATTATGAAATTACGTCCTGTTACCTACAACTTTAATAAAGATAAACAAGAGGAAATACTAAACAGAATCGACAGCAGTGAATATGCCGAGAAGTATGAAATTGAAAAAATCAAATTCAGCGGTTTTATTGCCCAAGAAGTAGAACAAGCTGCTTTAGAAGTTGATTATGATTTTAGTGGTGTAAAAAAACCTGCTCACCAAAATGACCTTTATGGCTTAAGTTATGCGGAGTTTGTTGTTCCTTTAGTTAAAGCAACCCAGGAACAACAAAATGAAATTGAAGAAATAAAAGCACTTCATCAACAAGAAATTGATGCTTTAAAAGAACAAAACAAGGCACTACAAAAGCAAATAGACGAGCTAAGAATGCTTATTGAAAATAAATAGGCTATTTATTTGGTTGATAATAGATTATTTATTAGTTTTGTTTTTAAGAAAACAAAGAAAAAGTATTAAATCTATTTATCATGAAACGAATTATTATTACAAGTATTCTTGGAATATTTTTTTCAATTAGTCTTTTTGCACAACAAAACGTAGCTATAAACACAACAGGCGCAGCACCAGATGCCAGTGCAATATTAGACGTTAGTTCTATTAACAAAGGGCTGTTGATTCCTAGGATGACACAAGCACAAAAAAACGCCATTGTAACCCCAGCTACTGCATTAACCATTTAC
>CAZJZP010000192.1:0-4860 GCA_964550505.1 uncultured Prolixibacteraceae bacterium
TGTATTATTCTTTAATTCTTTTATTAAATCTTTCCATTTACTAATAAACTGTGTTGCTTTCATCATTCTTTTTTTTTTAAAAATGTCTCACTTCAACAATAGAAGTGAAAATTAATTATGTATATTTTTTTATAGCTGCTTGGAGAGTTTCTTTTATTTGATCTGCTAATAATTTTGGTTCAAGCACTTTAACTGTATCACCATACATTAATATTTGTTGTTGCAATTCAAAATTTGGAATTAGATAAAGAGATATTCGTAATTCAGTTTCATTGTCAATTAATATCTGTTGAGATTTATGCATTGGCAAGGACTTAATATATTTTCCCTGTGCTGGAGTAAATGACAAAACAATCTGTTGTGTTTTTTCATCTGAATATATTAATCCAATAATATTTTCAAAAGCTTGCTTGGGTTTTAGAGTGTTGTCTTCTTTGAACTTTTGTGTTTTGATTTTAATATTAGTAATTCTATCGACACCAAAAGTTCTTATTTGCTTTAGTTGTGGAACAAAAGCGACTAGATACCAGCGATTTTGATATTCCTTGAGCAAATATGGGTAAACAAGGTAATCATTAGATGTATCTGCTTGATAATTATAGTGTTTAAAGGAAATAATTCTTTTCTCTTTTGTTGATTTTAATAAGGGATTAAGATTTTCAATACCTACTAGACCTCCAGCTGTATCAAAGGAAAGATATTTTAAGGTGTCTTTAGATTTTTTCAGACTATCTGATAATAAATCCGCTGTACTAACAATTTCTAAAAACCTAACAAAGTTTCCTACATCAACACTTTTATTATAATCAATATAATAGCCTCTTTTGATATTATGGTATGCGATTTCTACACCAAATTCAAATCTAATTTGTTCAATATCTCTTTGAATTGTTCTACTTGATATTTCAAATGCATTTTCAAATAAAAAAGCTTTAATATCTTCAAAAGTAGGGTATTGTTTTTTTTTAATTAATTCAATAATTAAATAGTATCTTTTTATGCTTCCGTGTTTTGACATCAAAAATTATTGGGTTATTTCTCCAACTCTGCCATTAATTCATCTGTCATTTCTAGGTTGTGGTAAACATTTTGCACATCTTCGTCTTCTTCGAGTAAATCAATAAGTTTGAGCACTTTCAGGGCAGATTCAACGTCAATTGCTTCGGTATTATTTGGAATACGTTGTAATTCGGTCTTTTCAGCTTCAATCTTCAATTCTTCCAATTTCTTTTGCATATTTCCGAAATCTTCTAAAGAAGTATAAACAGTAAAATATCCATCTTCAAATTCAATATCTTCAGCACCAGCGTCGATTAATTCCATTTCAAGTTCATCGCGATCTTGATCCCCCTGTGCAATAGTAAATACGCCTTTTCTATCGAAAATAAAACTTAAAGAACCATTTTTCCCTAAGCTACAATTGAATTTGTTAAAATAGGAACGCACATTAGAAACTGTTCGTTGATTATTGTCAGTTGTACATTCAATAAAAACAGCAATCCCATGCGGAGCATAAGCTTCAAAGGTAACTTCCTGAAAATTAGCCGCATCTTTATCTCCAGCTTTATTGATAGCACGTTGTACGTTGTCTTTGGGCATATTCACCCCTTTTGCATTCGCAATAGCTGTTCGCAAACGAGGATTTGCTTCAGGATCTGCTCCACCCTCTTTCACGGCTACAGTTATTTCTTTTATTACACGCGAAAATTCTTTCGAACGTTTGGCATCTAAAGCACCTTTCTTGCGCTTGATAGTTGACCATTTACTGTGTCCTGACATAATAATTCATTTTAGTTTGGAAAAGTAAAAGTATAAAAATTTCTTGTGATTATGGAATAGCAGACAAAAAAAAACTGCTTTGATTAAAAGCAGTTTTTATTAAAAGCACTATATACTATATTACCAGGAAAGCAAGGCAAGACCGACTGTAAAAGGATACAAGCCGGGGGCTTTTCCCGATTCGAATAGGGAAGTCATGGAATAGTTAGCAAAGAAATTCAATCTGCTCCAGCCAATTCTACACGTTAGCTCTGCTTTGAACGGATTAAGATGAAAATCATCCTTCTCTTTTATTTTTTGTTTGTTATTATCATAATATACGTTTTTGGAATGTGAGCCAATCCTCAAACCTAGAATTGCACCTGCGCTTAGATGAAAACTATTGGATTTTTTTCTGCTGTTTGTCTGGTATTCAAATATTAAAGGAAGAGTAAGATAATTGACTACTAATTTACTTTTGACATAAGATTTTGTCTCGTCAGTATCAAAATAACCATGTAGTAAGGTAGAATCTCCAGAGAGAAATACATTATTTTTGAAACGATAGTTTTGGTATTGCAATCCCAAACCGGTCAAAAAGCCAAATTTATTCTTGATAATATTTACGTTTTTCTCAATGAGGTTAATGTTTACCGTATTTGATTTGGCAAAATTTTGCTCTAAATAATTAAACTGATTAGGAATGCTGAAGCCATAATCATTATTCGACAAAAGATTCCATCCCAATTCAATTCCACCCCAATGTCCGTTGAATTTCTTTTTACGTTTGATAACGATATTTTTGTCAATTGGATTCTTTTCATTGCCTTCAATATCATCAATAATATACAATTCATTCGGACCTATTTTATAGAGGGAAGTATCCAATGAAAAACCCAATAATTTTGCTGTCTCATCGGCTTGTAATTTTATTTGCTTTGGGTTTCCTTTGTAATTAAGCTGAGACAAACCAGAAATACTACCAGAAATCTCTTCAGTGGTGTAAACCGTAGCTTTAGCTATTCCATCAATATTCACCCTGGTTTTCTTTGTCTGTAATTTTTCTGCTTTCAAAACTGCTGCTCCATCAATTTGCAAATGGTGAATGCGTGAAACGCCTTCCAAGCTTACTTCTGCTGCTCCGTCTATGTCGGTAACTAAAGAATCTGTTTCCAACTCCAGTTCTACAGAAGCGGCTCCTTCAATTATCAACTGCAAAAAATTACTCTTTATACTTCCTTTTGATTTTAATGCAGTAATTCCTTCAATATTTATTTGACTATAATTGGTCAAACCAAGAAAGACCTCTTCCCCAGCTGTTTTGAGGTATAAACAGTCGTTTTCAATACTAACTTCTACCATGTCGGGATTAGAAAAGCGTAAAAAAGGCGTATCAGTTTGCTCCAATTGAACATCTGATTGCCCTTGAATATTAATCTTGCTAATATGCATCAAAGCTTCTGAAGAAAAAGAACTATCTTCTTGTCCAAAAACTGTCTGCATTAAGATCATAAAAAAGCCTAAACTTACTATAAATATATTTTTCATTTCTTTTGGTTTTAATTAGTTGATACTGTTTTATTTCTGTTTTTTTATTTCGTTTTCGTCTTCTACTTGCATATTACTGATATTAAATCCCAAAATCTTATCGGGAAGCAGAAGCGCAAAAACATTTTGTGCTTGATTATTGAAATCTTCAAATTCATTATCCTTAGCAAAGCGAACCATTGGAAAGACTTTTTTCTCCTTTAATCTCATCAATTGGCGGAGGCGCATATTCTGATAAAGATTAAAGTATTTATCGTTTGTTTCCAAATCGTTGTATTCTGCAAGATTTTCTGCTAATGGAATTTCTCTGATTTCTTGCATTGGATGAATCTCCGCCTCCCTCAATTGCATAACTTCAGCTGTCATATCTATTGTATGAGTATTGTGGGAAACTTGATTTTGTGGGTTTTCTGGGTTTTCTATTGTTTCATTAATAGAAAAAACATCCCATTTTTGTTCAAAAAACACATTTTTCTGCTGCACGAGCCTTGCTTGTGAAGAAAATTCATCAAAATTGTTTAGACTCATAAAAACAGCAATAAGAATGATAACGGAGGCTGCTGCTGAATAAGGAAACCATCTTCGGAACGGAACTGCATTTTGCTTAAGCGATTCTTTATCTGGAAAAATCAGTTGCGCATCTGACTCCAAACGAAGAGAAGCATAAGATTCAAAGCTCTTGTTTAGTGAAGGATTTTGTCTTAAAAAAAGCTGCAATTCAATCTTTTCATCTTTTGATAAACAATCTTCATAATAAGCAATAAAATAATCTTCGTAATTGCTTTCTTGAATGTGCTTTGTCTCTTCCAGAATTGATTTTTTGAGGTAATCTTTATCCTTAAAAGACAGATTATCTGGAAGCAGTACTGTTTGAGAAAAAAGAAAATAATCGTCTCTTAGATCCGGATTTTCTGCTAAGAAAATTTCCAGCTCTTTTTGTTGTGTGGAATCAAGGTTTCCCTCCACCGCATCAACAAAATAAGACTCATAATTTTTTCTGTTTATTTTCATTTTTTCTTTTTTTTGTACTATTACTTCACACCCAATTCCATTTTCTCCAAATAATTTTTCATTGTTTTGCGCGCACGAAAAATATACACTTTCACTTGCGCTTCTGTTAATTTTGTTATCTCTGCAATTTCCCGATAAGAATATCCTTCAAAATCACGCAAAAGAACGACAGCTTTTTGATCATCCGGCAAGCTATTTACAGCTTTATGCAGTATCTCTTGTATGTCGAAATATTCGAAATTTGCCTCCGTGAAAACTTCTCTATTTCCATCGAAATCCTGCACATGTTTTTGCTTTCTCACAAAATCAATTGTTTGTCGATACGCTAGCGTAAATAAATACGACTTTTGTTTTTCGCTGTTAACTTCTGCATGATTCAACCATAGCTTAACAAAAACATCCTGTACAATATCCTTTGCTTCTTCTTCATCCTTCAAGTTTTTCAGGACAAAACGATAGATTGCATCGGCATATTTATCTACAGCATTATTGTATTCACTACGGGTCATTCTTCTCGTGTTTTATTGTAGGACGTTTGAGTTT
>CAZJZP010000193.1:0-3483 GCA_964550505.1 uncultured Prolixibacteraceae bacterium
CTTATTCTGAATACGAAGAAAACAAGAAAAAACGATTAGGCGATATTCCTTTGGGTCGAATAAAATACAGAAAATTGATATAACTAGCTTTTATTCTTTCTGCAATAATATTTTCGAACCGTGATAAAAAACATAAGCACTTATTGCCATTAGTGTATGGCTAATATCTAGGTGATTAAACCATTTGCTGATGCCAATTTCAAACATATATAATAAAGCCGCAACAGCAGCAATTCCTACACCAATTATAAATAATTTATTGCCCTTGTTTTTTGTTTTGATAAAAGCGTATCCTTGTAAACTAAGCACTACAAACATTAATCCGTAACCAGAGTGGATCTCTACGTATTTAAAATTCAAGCTAACGAGTGTTATCAGCATAAAAACACAGAGTTCCACCATGTTTACTATTCTGAAAGCATTGGATATTTTGGAACTAATAAGATTCCTTAGCTGTTCAATAGCTGCTCTCTCCACAAACATTACTGAAAGCATGCTAATTATCCAGGCAGGTAGTTTCCAAGCATAAGCAGGTTCTTGTGAAATAATAAATGGAATTTTATCGATAAAATTGCTAATCCATGCCGGATTTGTCCAAGTTGCGTCAAAATACCACAAAAAAGCGTGTCCTATTAGTCCACCTAATGTTGTGGCAATTGACATTAAGAGAAAATAGGCGAGAAGATAGCTTTTTAATTTCGTTTTTCGGGGAATCTTCCTAAGTTGCAAAAAGGCATATAAGCAAACAGCTGCAACGATTAAATCTGTTCCTGAGGTAACAATTTCATTTATCTGTAAACCCCAGATTTCAATACTTGGTTGTTGTAGTTGCATATATCGTTTTTATAACATAAAAACAAAAGGGTTTTTAGGTAATAAACTTCTTTCTAATAAATTTAGAATTCAGCAATCTGGCAACAGAGATATAATTTGGATTAAGACAAATCATGTCCCCAACATGGTACTTTTTGTTTCCGTTTTCATCAATATTATCACCTAAATCCACCACAGTCATATCCGATGTTGTTCCTACAAATTTGATGTCGGGATCGTCAGCTGTTAGTCCTTCCTGGTCAACGTCTAATATGCCGAAATCCAAAATTGCCTTATAAGTAGTTTTCCCCAAATCACTGTCTTCAAAATCAGCGGAATGACCAATACTTGCATCTCCAATAATACCATCAGGAACAATGCCTTTTTCCTCTAATTCAATGATTTGTGTGTAGAAATTAAAAGTATCAGTACACAAATCCATAAACTGACCGTTATCTAAAGGACTTGTTCCAAAAAAGGCGGTTTCTCCAATACGAAAATGATTAATATCTTTTGGAATAATGCCCTTATCAATTAATGGTAAAGTAATAGAACTGCCACCAGATATTAAGGAAAGCTTTGAACCATATTTAGCTTCAATTAATTCTTTATAAAGGTTTAGCTGCAATAGTTTGTCATAAGTAGGTTCTACACCGTACATGCAGCCAAGATTACTTCCCAAACCAACAGCTTGAATATTATCTAATTTAAAAACCTTATGGTAAAAATCAGACAAATCTTCTCTGTTTACTCCTTCCCGAAGCTCTCCCAATTCCACCATGATAATGATTTTGTGGATTTTATTCTGCTTTTTAGCAGCGGCATCCAAGGCTAAAATGGTTTTATAAGAAGAGTTTAGCGAAATATCCGCATAACGCACTACATCGTCAATGTAGGTCTGAGCTGGTGGTTTTATGTAAATGGTGATTAATTCATCATTTACTTCTTTCAGGTTGCGTAAGCTCGATAATCTCGAGTCACCAACGGAATGAATATCTTTAATGATATCCTTGGTAAGAATTCTCCGAAGAAATTCTTTATCTCCGGAGAATACCTTCGTAATTAAACTCCACTCAATATCATGTTTTTTTAGGAATTTATTCAACTTAATAATATTGTTTCGTATTTCTGTAATATTAATATGCAATTCAGCCATAAGTATTTCTTTACTGTTAAGTAATAAATGGTATTTGTTTGTAAATCAGTTTTTTGTATTAATTGCTAATAATTTTATTTATCGTAACGCATTTCTGCATATTTGGAAGTAAATCCAATACGTTCGTATAATCTTTTTGCAGGATTATCATATTCTACGTGTAATTTAACCTTACCTTCTGCATGCTTAAATGATTCTTCAACAATCTTACGACCAAAACCTTGACCACGGTATGAAGCATCAACAGCAACATAAACCAAAATATTGTCAGGAATATATCCACTCATACCGGTTCTGTTCATAATTAGAGCTCCAACCAATTTTCCTTCATAAAAGGCTGCCAAAGCGAAACCACCTTCTGCTTTATTATCGGAGAATGCATAATCCAAACAGCGATTGATATCCTCTTTAGGATCTCCAAAGCGATCTAAGTGAGTGAATAAAAAATCAATAAATTCTTCTCTGCTAATCTTTGTAAATTCTTCGTTTTTAGTAATTTTTTCAATTTGTAACATATATTTTTTTAGTTTGATTATGCAGACAATATAGAAAAAAAAATAAAACAGCCAAATTTATTTTTTAAATATGTTCTTTTTTCTGTCTGCTTAATTTCAATATTTCATATCTAAAATTGGCTATTATTAAGACAAATATTAAGCGAAATTGTTTAGTGAGGCAAGAAGATATTAAATTTTTGATGATCGAATAAAAAAGGTAATCTTAAAAAAGTATCTTTAGAAACAATACTCTAATAATTATTTTTAATAAACAAAGGACTGTAATTCCAAAATAGAAAGGCACTATTCTTTTCCCACAAAATATTTCCTTCAAATTTCCGTTAAATTTTTATTAATTTGCCCGAGATTTGAGAGCACGAAAACAGCGTATAATAGTTTCAGTAATTAATGATTTAGCTACCGACCAGCGAGTAGCTAAAATCTGTCATTCTCTTTATAGAGAAAATTTTGATATTTTACTGGTAGGCAGAAACTTAAAAGACAGCTTGCCTATGCCTGAACGTCCTTATGCTGTGCGTAGAATGAAATTACTTTTTGTCCGCGGACCGCTGTTTTATTTCTTTTTTAATCTTCGCCTTTTCTTTTTCCTGCTTTTTCATCGGGCTGATATTTTATGGTCGAATGATTTGGATACACTAGCAGCAAACAGACTAGCGAAATTGTTTAAAGGCTGTAAATTAGTTTATGATAGTCATGAATATTTTACCGCCGTTCCTGAATTGGAAAACTCAGCTTTAAAAAGAAAAATATGGGAAAGAATAGAGAAATGCTGTATTCCTGCCGTCAATAAGATGATTACCGTTAATGAGTCCATTGCCGATATTTATCGCAAAAAATACCAACGTAAGCTCTATGTTATACGTAATTTGCCTTTGGCGGAAGTGGATATTGCCAAAAAAACACGTAAAGATTTACAGCTACCTGAGGACAAAAAAATACTTATTGTACAGGGAAGCGGCATTAATATTGACAGGGGTTGCAGCCACAGAAACAGGC
>CAZJZP010000193.1:3530-4778 GCA_964550505.1 uncultured Prolixibacteraceae bacterium
AGAAGTTGTGGAAGCCATGCAGCCGAAATACGGTATCGAAAATGTCCTCCTCTTAATTCTCGGAAGTGGAGATGTGCTCCCATTACTGAAAAAGAAAGTTTTGGAAGATAATCTTCAGGATCGCGTGCATTTTATTCCCAAACTTCCCTACGAAAAGATGATGGAATACACCGAAAATGCAGATTATGGATTAAGTTTGGATAAAGATACAAATTTGAATTATCGATATAGCTTACCAAACAAAATTTTCGATTATATTCGCGCAGAAATTCCAATAATCGCTTCTGATTTAGTTGAAATCAAAAAGATTATTCAGCAGTACGATATTGGTTTTATAGCAGAAAAGCACGATGCTGATTATCTTTCAACGCTAATAAAAAAAGCTGTGAGTTTTGAGCAGTATGCTGATTTTAAAAGCAATCTTAAAAAGGCAAAAGAAGATTTAATATGGGAAAAAGAAGTGAAAATACTAAGCGAGATATATAAGAATGAAACATAAGAATAAATATCTACATATTGTTTCCTTGGATATTCCGGTACCGGCAAATTACGGTGGAGCGATAGATATTTATTATAAACTCAGGGCTTTTCATGCTATTGGAGTTAAGGTAATTTTTCATTGTTTTAGTTATGGAGGAAGAACAAAGGCTGCTGAATTAAATGAAGTTTGCGAAAAAGTCTTCTATTATCCACGAAAGAAAATGATTAACAAACTCCTGGATAAAACACCTGCCATTGTTTCGAGTCGTTCTTCCGACAAACTTATTGAGCGACTTGCAGCTGATGATTTTCCCATTTTGTTTGAAGGCTTGCATTCCTGCTTTTATCTTACCGACCAAAGGATTAAGAATAAGAGAAAGATTGTGCGTACCCACAATATCGAACATGATTATTATCTGAATTTAGCGAAAATTGAAAAGAAAAAGCACCTCAAATTATACTATTCGCAGGAAGCAATGAAATTGAAAAAATTCGAAAAGAGTTTAAAACATTGTGATGTAATTGCTGCCATTTCTAAAAATGATTATTTACATTTCCAACGCAAGCAATATGCAGCAGTAGAGGTTGTTTCGGCTTTTCATCCTTATGAAAAAGTGAACGTGAAAGCAGGGATTGGAGATTATGCACTGTATCACGGCAGTTTAGAAGTTGGGGAAAACAATAATGCAGCGATTTATTTAATTGAAGAAGTATTTTCTAAAACAGATTATCCACTGTATATAGCAGGAAATAATCCTTCCAAAGAAT
>CAZJZP010000194.1:0-4773 GCA_964550505.1 uncultured Prolixibacteraceae bacterium
TAATCGTTGATGTGGAATCATATCTCGCAGAGCATCGTACAAAGGTTGAAGATATGGATCCAATTTATCGCGCAAATCTCCCGGTAAAAAACCAAGATTTTCTCCTGCTTCAACGGCAGGCCTAGTTAAGACAATACGCTTAACCTCTTTATTTTTTAATGCTTTAACAGCAATAGCAACAGCAGTATAGGTTTTACCTGTACCAGCCGGACCAATGGCAAATATCAAGTCATTATTCTTAGATGCTTCTAAGAATTTACGTTGATTCGGTGTTTGAGCTGTGATAGGTTTTCCACTCCTGCCATGAAGAATATAAGCCTCATCAGCGGTTTTGTTATTAATAGTATTAATATCCTCTTTTTCAGTATCAAGCAAATGGAGAATATCTGCTTTTTTCAATTTTCCAAAGACAATAAAATGCTGTACAAAAAGCTGTATTTTTTCTTCAAAAAAAGAAATATCATCTTCTTTGCCAATAATTTTTATACTGTCACCTCTGAAAATAAGCTTTAATTTCGGAAATAAGTCTTTTATGGTATTGATATTTTTATCATTGACTCCGTAAAAGCCCACATAATCAGCAATATCTAATTCTAATATTCGTTCTCCCATTGTGTAATATTTCCTGCCAAAAATAAAAAACTTCATCAAATAAGCGGGATAAAAAGATATTTTTTTTCCTTTATACTAAAAAGCTCTATAAAAGTGTTATTTTTGTACAAATTTTAGTGAAAATTTTATGCAGCTACTTAGTTTAACAACAGATTGGGGAACAAAAGACCATTATCGTGCATCGGTAGTGGGAAAGTTGTTGTCGAATTCGACTAAGTTACAGATTGTTGACATCACACATGAGATTCCACCACACAATATTATTGAAGCTGCTTATGTGCTTCGTAATGCATACAAATCTTTTCCTAAAAACAGCATTCATATTATTGCCGTTGATGCCATTGCTAGTGACGAAAAACCACATACTTTAGTTAAAGCTAACGGACACTATTTTATCGCGGCCGATAATGGAATTTTTTCATTATTATTTGGCTCGAAAGATAAAATTGAAACAATTGTGGAAATAGATGTTATTCAGGATTCCGATTTTTACACTTTCCCAGAACGTGATGTTTTTGTGAAAGTTGCCCTGCATATCGAAGCAAAAAAAGATATCACAATGCTTGGCGATGAAAAATCGAAATATAAAGAAGCACTTCCGTATAAAGCATATAAAGAACAAAATGCACTGAGAGGTTCTGTTTTATACATTGATAATTACGGTAATGCCATTACTAATATTTCCATTCATGATATGGATGAAATTATAAAACGACAATTCAGCATTTCATTTTACAGTTATACTATAACTAAAATTCATGACTCTTACGATGATGTCCCTGAAAATGAAATGCTTGCTCTCTTTGGCTCGAATGGTTTATTACAAATTGCTATAAATAAAGGAAGAGCAGCAGAAATGTTACGTTTGCTAAAAAACACACAAATACGAATTGATTTTGAACGTTAAATAAAAACAAATGTTGGTACTTTTAAGAAAAGAAATAAGTAGTTTTTTAAGTTCTCTTATAGGATATATTGTAATTATAATCTTTCTTATAATTAACAGTCTTTTCCTCTGGGTTTTACCCTTAGAGTTTAATGTATTAGAATTTGGTTATGCAAACTTAGATGGACTCTTTTCATTAGCGCCATTTATCTTTCTATTTTTAGTTCCAGCCATAACCATGCGCTCTTTTGCTGAAGAGAAAAAAACAGGAACCATCGAATGGTTGGTAACAAAACCATTGTCAGATACTCAAATCATATTGGCAAAATATTTTGCTTCTGTCCTATTAGTCTTGTTTTCCTTATTGCCAACTTTAGTCTATTATTATAGCGTCCATCAATTAGGATATCCGGTTGGTAATCTCGACAGCGGAGGAATTTGGGGAAGTTATATCGGCTTATTCTTTCTTGCTTCAGCTTTTGTTGCAATAGGTATTTTCGCCTCTTCCCTATCTGATAATCAGATTTTATCGCTTATCCTAGCGGTATTTCTTTCGGCTTTTGCCTATGGAGGCTTTCAACTTATTCACAACCTATCCTTATTTGGGGATTTTGATTTGTTTATCAAATCCTTAGGAATTAGTGCTCATTATGCTTCCATGAGCAGAGGTGTTATCGACACTCGTGATTTAATTTATTTCTTAAGCATTATCAGCTTATTTTTACTAATGACAAAAATATCTCTTGAACGCAGAAAATGGTAAACAAACAAGCTTCAAACATGACAAAAAAAACAGAGAAGACAGTAAAAAAGGATATCAAGAGAAATAATATTTTACTCTTTATCATCGGTTTATTGCTTATTATTGCTTTCAATAGCATTGGCAGTTTTTACTTCTATCGCTTTGACCTGACATCTGAAAAGCGCCATACACTTAGCAATACAACAAAAGAAATTATTAAAGAACTGGATGATTATGTCTTTTTCAGGGTTTATCTTGAAGGAGATTTCCCTGCGGAGTTCAAACGATTACGTAATTCCACCAAAGAAATGCTGGATGAATTTAGGGCTTATTCTGATTTTATCGATTATGAATTTATCGACCCTAGCGCAGATGAGGATCCTACCAATGTTCAAAACGTTTATAAACAACTGATGTCTAAAGGTTTGCAACCTACCAACTTGCAAATCAGCGAAAAGGACGGAAAATCCCAAAAAGTAATTTTCCCTGGTGCCATTGCTACCTACAAAGAAGAAGAAGTTGCCGTACAATTACTGAACAATCAAATAGGAATTCCTTCTGATCAGGTAATTAATAACAGTATTCAGGATTTGGAATACAATTTATTAAAAACCATTTTACGCTTAACTGTGGATAAAAAGCCAAAACTTGGCGTGCTTGAAGGTCATGGAGAATTATGGCAGTGGGAAACAGCCGATGCAGCTTCTGCTTTAAGTGAATATTACAGTGTTCATCCTGTTGAAATCAATGAAATCTTAGATGCACTAAAGGCCTTTGATGCAATTATTATTGCCAATCCCGACAGTAGTTTTAGCGAAAAAGATAAATTTATTATCGACCAGTTTATCATGAAGGGCGGAAAAGTGCTTTGGCTTATTGATCCTGTTTATGCAAGTATTGACAGTTTGCAGTCTAATAACGAAACAATTAGTTATTCTAAAAACTTGAATATTGAAGATATGCTCTTCAAATATGGTGTGCGTCTCAACCACAATCTAATCATGGACTTAAATGCGCTGCCTATTCCCATAAAAACAGGACAAGTAGGAAATCAACCACAATTTGAATTTATGCCTTGGTTTTACTTTCCAATTTTAGTTCCTAAAAGCAGTCATCCCATTGTGCATAATTTGAATGCTATAAAAACAGAGTTTGCTAGCAGTATTGATACTTTGGGATTTTCTCCAAAAATCAAGAAAACCGTTTTATTGAGTAGTTCCGAATTTTCCAGAATAATAACCACTCCTGCCCGTGTGAGTTTGGATATTATTTCCGAAGAACCGGACGAACGATTGTATAGTCAATCCAATCTTCCTGTTGCAGTTTTATTAGAAGGGAATTTTAGCTCCGTATTTACAAATCGCATTCCTCCTGAAATTGCAGAAGATCCTGAAATTGATTTTCAAACAGAAAGCAAAATGAATAAAATGATTGTTATTTCTGACGGCGATATTATTAAAAATCAAATTCAATTTAAAGAAGGAAATTACTATCCTCTCCCGTTGGGTTATGACAGATATACTGGCGAAACATTTGGAAATAAGGATTTTATTCTTAATGCAGTGAATTATCTAACCGACGATTCTGGTTTATTATCCGTTCGCTCCAGAGAAATAAAAATCAGACCCTTAGATAAAAACAAAATCAAGAAAGAAAAAAGCTATTGGCAACTATTAAACACTGTTTTACCAGTATTAATAATTATAGTTTTTGCAATTATTATCACTATCATTAGAAAAAAAGCAAATAAAATATGAAGAAAAAACACTTATTATACATTATTGTAATCTTTTTACTGGGATTTTTGTCCGTTGTGTTTTTAGTAAACCGCTCAAATACAACGCTTAGCAATGAGGAAACAAATTTTGCTGTTCATGACACAGCCAATGTAGTCAAAATTTTCCTCAGCGATATGAATAATAATTCTGTATTACTAGAACGACAAGACAGTGGTGCTTGGATTGTAAATAAAAACTATCCTGCCAGTAAAAATTCAGTGGATTATATACTTAAAACCATGCGAAATGTTACGGTTAAAGCCCCTGTATCAAAAGTTTCGCACGATAATGTAGTAAAAAGACTCTCTTCACTGGGAGTTAAGGTAGAAATATACCAAAATACGCATAAGATTGATATCTGGGGAATCAAACTATTCCCAACGGTAAGAATGACAAAATGCTTTTATGTTGGAGATAATACGCAGGATAATCAGGGTACTTATATGCTTATTGATGGTGCTGAACGACCTTACATCACTTATATTCCTGGGTTTACAGGTTTTCTTCATTCTCGTTTTTCTCCTTTTGAAAAAGATTGGAAAACACATACGATTTTCAAGCACAAGGTTGGGGAAATACAAAGCCTTCAATTTGCCAATTTTGAAGAACCTGAACAATCTTTCCAAATTACTAAAGTTGGAGATTTAGATTTTAAGCTCAGCAATTATAATAATCAGCCTTTTCCAAACTATGATACTATTAAATTACTTGATTACCTGACTGGCTATAACGATATTCGCTATGAAACAGTTCTT
>CAZJZP010000195.1:0-4755 GCA_964550505.1 uncultured Prolixibacteraceae bacterium
TTCCTCTTCGGTTTTAGTTTGTGAAATAATAAGCATATTATTCGTCCATCCAATTTCTCTCACTAGCAGTGAGAGTTTTTCATTTTTATAATAGGTTTCATAAAATTGCTTCATTCTCCACAAATTTTGAGAAGAAAATCCTTTTGAATTAGGCTCTGTATTTCTCAAAAAATCAGATAAATTATGAACTGTTCCGCTTCCCCAACCATCTTTTTTGTTTTTATTTGAAATATATTCACCAATGTTCCAATATAAGTCAATCAATCCTTTATTAACAGTCTTTAGAAGATTTACCCTTGATTCTTTAATCATAGCAAAAATTTCTTCGAAAGCTTTTTTATCGTGTAATTCTAATTCATTCATAATGCAAAGTTAATCAATATTCTATTCTATTTTTATCAATAAATTTGAGCATGGATTAAATTGAACATAAAACTCCTTTATCCCACCGAAAATTACCATTTAATTCACCTAATCTTTATTATACAATGATTTTTTTCCTTCGTTTTTTATTATTTCCCAAAGATAAATTATTTTTCTAAATAAACACTGTTGTAAAATTCAATGCACAAAATTTATTCTCCACATATAAAATAGGCAAAACATCAAATTTTTGTTTTATATTTGCAATGAAAATAGAGAGAAAGAAACTGGTGTTTCATCCGGTCTTCAAAACCGGTAACAGACGGATAAAACCGGCTGTGGCAGGTTCGATCCCTGCTCTCTCTGCAAAAGGAAGCTAATGTATAAATTCAAATACATATTATGAGCACACTACAGGAGGCATACCAAAGCCTTCCCGCTGTTGATAAGCTTTTGTGCAATCCCCGCATTGAAAAGCTAATAACTGTTTATGGCAAGCAGACAGTCAGTTTTGCTATCAGACAATCCATCGATTATTTCAGACAAGAAATCAAAAATACGCTTAAGGCTCCATCCGAAGAAGAAGTCTTTCTGAAAATCCAAGAAATTATTGATTTGCTCAATAAAAGAAGTTTGCGTAAAGTCTATAATGCCACTGGGATTATTATTCATACCAATTTAGGACGCTCTCCTTATGGTGAAGATTTGCTAAAAGACAGTTTTGCACTTTTAACAGCTTATAATAATCTGGAATTCGATTTAGAAAGCGGTAAAAGAGGCAATAGAAGTGTACATGCAAAAAACCTCCTGAAATTTCTTTGCGGAGCAGAAGATGTATTATTAGTCAATAATGCTGCCGCAGCTGTGATGCTTTGCTTAAATACCTTTGCTAATAATAAGGAAGTAGTTGTTTCCCGAGGCGAATTAGTGGAAATTGGCGGATCTTTCCGTGTACCCGAAATTATGGCTGCTTCGCATTGTAAAATGGTGGAAGTAGGTACGACTAACAAAACAAAAGCAAGCGATTATATCAACGCCATCACAGAAAATACTACCATACTTTTTAAAGCACATAAATCCAATTATATTATCAGTGGTTTTACTGAAGAGCTCAGTTTAAGCGAACTTGTCGCAATAGGAAAAGAACACAAACTCCCTGTTATTTATGATCAGGGTTCTGGATTAATTAAAAAACACCAAGATGAAATCTTTAAAAATGAGCCCAATGTAAAAGAATCGCTGGAAAAAGGGGTAGATCTAATTTGTTTTAGTGGAGATAAATTGCTGGGAGGTCCGCAGGCAGGAATTATTGCTGGAAAAAAAGAAATGATTGATAAATTGAAGAAAAACCCGATGCTTCGGGCACTTAGGCTTTGCAAAACGACCATTGCTTTGATGGAAACAGCTTGTTCTTATTATTTAAGGGAAGAAGATTTGTATTCCAAAAATAAATTATATCAATTATATTCCAAAACGATTGCAGCAATTGACAAAACAGCAAATATATTAGTAAAGAAATTAAAAGAACATGGAATTTCTTCAAGTGTAGAAGATAATGAAGTGCAAATTGGAGGTGGTTCTTTACCTGATAAACTTATTCACAGTCGTGCGGTAAAGCTTGATTTTGAAGATGTTTCGAATAAACAGCGTTCCACTTATGCCGAAGAAATACACGCAGCATTATTGCTTCACGACAACCCTGTTTTAGGCATTCTGAAAAAGGGAAATCTCTTATTTGATATGCGCTGTATTGATGAAAAAGATGTTTCTATTATTGCGGAAACAATCATAGAAGTGTATCATAATATCAAAGCTAAAAAATCAGTACAATGAAGCATTTTATTTTAGGAACAGCCGGTCATATTGATCATGGAAAAACCTCTTTGGTGAAAATGCTCACTGATATTGATTGTGATACGCATAAAGAGGAGAAAGAAAGAGGAATTACCATTAATTTAGGCTTTTCGCATATTAGCTTGCCATCAGGGGAATCCCTAGGTATTGTTGATGTGCCGGGACATAAAGATTTTATCAGTACAATGGTTGGCGGTGCTTGTGGAATTGACGTAGTTTTGCTGGTTATTGCTGCTGACAGTGGCATTATGCCACAAACCATTGAACATATTAATATTATCAATGCATTGGGAATAAAAAAAGCAGTTGTTGCCTTAAATAAAGCAGATTTGGTGGATGATGAATTATTGGAAATGGCAAGCTACGAAATAGCAGAATTTTTGGATAATACCAGTCTTAAAAACAGTCCTATTATTCCCGTATCTTCTACCACAAAAAAAGGAAAAGAAGAATTAATTGCAGCAATTGAAAAAACAGTGCAGCAGATTGAGGAAGAAGAAAATACGCAATTATTTCGCTTGTATATCGACAGGATTTTCACTGTCAAAGGTTTTGGAAGTGTGGTAACAGGTTCTGTTCTTGGCGGTAGCCTCGAAAAAGGAAATGAAGTGTTTTTATTGCCCGGAGATAAACAAAAATTGCGCGTTCGTTCTATCGAAAGACACGGAGAAGCTGTAGATAAAGTTGTACACGGAGATCGTGCTGCCATTAATCTAATAGGCTTGAAATACGAGCAATTTGAACGTGGAATGCTGATAAGCGATAAGCAATTGGATACTACTGTAATGATTGATGCTTATATTACAGCTTTCGACCCAATTCCTTCGCTTAAGATTTGGTCAAGCATAAATTTTATTTCCGGAACTTATGAGAGCTCCGCTAGAATGCATTTGTTGAATAAAGATAGCTTGAAATCAGGAGAAGATGCCATAGTGCAAATACATCTCAATAAAGAAGCTGTTTTGATTAATAAAGATAAATTTATTATCAGAAATTCATCAGACAATATCACGCTTGGTGGTGGATATATTATTGATGCAGCTCCGCTTCACCATAAAAAACGCAGCAAAGAATTAATTGATAATTTAACTTCATTATGTGTTAATATTCTTAGTGATGATAGCGTAAATGAAGATATCAGCCTTGTACTTAAACGTGATTTCAGACCTTTTGATGTGGATGAATTAGCGGAAAGATTAAGTATGAACAAGAACAAACTGCTGGAGAATATTAGTATCGAAAATGCTGATTTTGTTTGCTACGACAATGCCGTTTGCATTGCAAAGAATTTTGATGCTGCATTTGAACAGAAAACCATTAGTCTTCTTAAAGAGCATCATGCTGCCCATCCTATTTTTGATGAAGGACTGGAAATTGGTGAAATTATTGGGAAATTAGGATTGTCGAAGATTAAATCCGGAAAAATGTATTTAGGTCTTCTTCTGGATAAGCTAAAAAAGGAAAAGATATTGGATACCTATAAAAATACATGGATTATCACTTCCCATAAAGCGCTGATTGACACTAAAACCGAAGAAGAAATCCATTGGCTAGAGAATGAAATCCGCAACAACACAGAGAATAAAATTGTGATTGCTGAATTGGAAGAAAAAGCTGCTGATAAAGGCATTCATAAATCAAATATCAAAACCTACTTAAGCTATTTAGCAAATAAAGGCAAAATCCGCTTTTATTCGGGTGATTTTGTGCATACTGAAATTCTGGAGAGTTTTAGATTGAAATTGTTCCAAGCTATCCTTGACAAAGGAAGAGGGATAAGCATTCCCGAGTTTAAGGAAATTATTCCGCTCAGTAAACGATACCGTGCTTTATTGAGTGATATTTACGAAGCCGAAAAGCAAATCCAGTTTTCAAAAGATGCAAATGGTGAAACAGTAATAAATATTACAGCAAAAGGAAAGGAGTATTTGAATGCAAGTATATCTTGATAACACTGCCACTTCATGGCCAAAACCCAAAAGCGTTGTGGATGCTATTGCACATTATCTGACAAACTGCGGAGCAAGTCCCGGTCGTTCAGGACACTCTAAATCTTTAGAAGCTGCCCGTATTTTGTTTGATTGCAGAGAAATGCTTGCTGATTTTTTCGGATTGTCTTCTTCTGACAAAATGATTTTTACGCCAAATGCTACTTATGCAACAAATACGGTGTTTCAGGGTTTTCTTGAAAAAGGCGATCATGTGATTATTTCTCAAATGGAACACAATTCCACGCATCGTCCTTTGCGTTTTTTGGAGACAAAAGGAATAATTGAACTTAGCATTATTCACTGCGATAGCTTTGGAAATATTGATTTAGATATGCTTCAAAATGCTATCCGCTCAAATACCAAATTAATTTCCTCTATTCATGGCTCAAATGTGAATGGCAGTATTATGCCGATAGAAGAAATAGGACAGATTGCTAGAGCAAAAAAGATTGCATTTCATATTGATGCTGCCCAAACGGCTGGATATTTACCGATAGACATGAGGCGTCAACAGATTGATATTTTGACTTTTACAGGACATAAAAAA
>CAZJZP010000196.1:0-4746 GCA_964550505.1 uncultured Prolixibacteraceae bacterium
GGATTCTTAGCCTCTAAAATGCGGTCTAATTTAATAAACTCCTTATATTCCTTATCACTTTTCTTTAGTAAATCTTCCATTATTTAAAAAAAACGCAAATTATTAAATATTTATCATGCATACATGCTATAAATGTTAAATTTTTCAAAATACGTCAAAAGCTATTGCTAATGTAAAACTTATCCCACAGGATTCTCAATTCTACATCACTCATTTACTGGATTTTAAGTCGAAAATATGCTGCTGCGTTCCAAAAAGTTATCAACAATTTGAAAAAAAAGTGGGTTAAAGTGGTAAAATGTGGGAATTTTTTAGTATTTTTACGCTTTAATTTTAACTATGCCGAATATAATAGGGACATACGAATGTAAACTCGACGCCAAAGGGCGCTTCATGTTTCCTTCTGCTTTTAAAAAACAATTAGCAGAAGTTAGCAAGCAGGGCTTTGTGTTGAAAAGAAGCGTTTTTTGCCGTTGCCTTGATTTGTATCCTATGGATGTTTGGGAAAAAGAGATGGAGCGAATTAACAAGTTGAATCGCTTTGTACGAAAGAATAATGAGTTTATTCGTCGCTTTATGGCTGGCGTTAAACAAATAGAACTTGATGCCGCAGGTAGAATACTAATACCTAAAGACTTAATGCACTTTGCTTCTTTTTCCAAAGATATCGTACTGGCTTCAGCGGTTAATAGAATCGAAATTTGGGATAAGGCTGCTTACGAATCATCAGTGGATGAAAAATCTATTGACTTTGGTGATTTAGCAGAAGATGTAATGGGCAACATTAAGTTCGATGATGATGAGCTATCATAATCCTGTAATGCTGAAAGAATCGGTTGATGCTCTTGAAATTAAAAGCACAGGAGTTTATGTAGATGCCACATACGGTGGAGGAGGTCATTCGGCTGAAATACTTAAAAGACTTGGGAAAAACGGGAAACTAATTGCATTCGACAAAGATTTGGATGCGCAAAAAAACAAAAACACGGATAAGCGATTGCTTTTTGTAGATCAGGATTTTAAATACTTGGAAAACTATATTTCGTTCTTTGGATTTTCTGAAATTGATGGTTTATTGGCTGATTTGGGTGTTTCTTCCCATCAATTTGATATTGCTGAAAGGGGATTTTCCTTTCGCTTCGATAGTATGCTCGATATGCGCATGGATCAAAGAAATAAAAAAACGGCTGCCAGCATATTGGAAGAATACGGCGAAAGAGAATTAGCAGATATGTTTTTTAACTTCGGGGAACTCCGTAATGCAAGGAAAATTGCTTCAGCTATTGTTTCTTTTCGAAAGAAACAAAGCTTAAAAACAAACAAAGATTTGTACGACTGCTTATCGCCTTTTATTCCAAAAATGCATGAGCATAAATTCTTAGCAAAGCTTTATCAGGCAATTCGAATTGAACTCAACGAAGAAATGGAATCATTGAAAGAAATGCTTCTTGCCACAGCCAAAGTAATTAAAACTGGAGGAAATTTGGTTGTGTTAAGCTACCACTCTATTGAGGACAGATTGGTGAAAAACTTTATGAAAACAGGGAATTTTGAGGGAAAAGCTGAAAAAGATTTCTTCGGCAAGCCAATAAAACCATTCGATAGCTATAATAACAAAACTATTACAGCTGGAGAAGAAGAAATTAAAGAAAATAACAGAGCACGAAGCGCAAAACTTAGAATTGCAAAAAAACTATAATGGCAAGAAAAACAAACACAAGAAAAAAGAACATCATTGCAGAAGGCAAAAAGACGAAGCAAAGGAAAAAAATGCGTCTTTCTTTGCCAGGCAAAATAGGCTCCGGTGTTCGAAAAACTCTTGATGGCAGTTTGTTAGTAGAACGTGGCATTTTCAAACACCTCCCTTTTATTCTTTTTATCATGTTTTGGGCTATTATTTTTATTGCTAACGGATATAATGCTGAGAAAAAAATCAGAAAGATTGACGAGTTAAACCGCAAAATGGATGAATTACGCTTTGAACACATTGCTACAAAATCAGAATTGATGAATTATAGCAGATTATCACAAATAGCAACAAAATTAAAGCATACGGGATTAGAGGTTTCAACCGAACCTCCTTATAAAATCTTTGCAAACAAATAATTATGATAAAAGATAAAGAAAAAATATGGAAAAGAGTGTATCTGATTTATTTCAGCATACTACTGCTTGCTTTATTTATTATCATAAAGATTATCTATATTCAAGTTGCTGATGGAGAAGAAATGATGGCAAAAGCCAAAGAACAAAGTCTCCAATATATTACGATTGATGCAACTAGAGGCAACATCTATTCTATCGATGGAAGTCTTATCGCTACTTCTGTTCCTGTTTTTGAAATACGTTTAGACCTAGATTCTTCTACTGTCAGCTCAAAATTATTCGATAAAGATATTGATTCGCTATCTTATTGCTTAGCCGATTTTTTTAAAGATAAAACAAAAGATGAATACAAATCCATTCTTATCAATGAAAGAGAAAAACAAAACAGGTATTATCTTTTAAAAAAAGAACTCAGTTATTTAGAGTTAAAACAACTTGAAAAATTTCCCATTTTTCGTGAAGGTCGATATAAAGGTGGATTTATTGTTATCGAGAAAGAAAGAAGACAGATGCCTTTTAAATTATTGGCTAAGAGAACAATAGGATATGAACGTAATGGACTTTTTGTTGGTCTTGAAGGAGCTTACAGCAAAGAATTACTAGGCAGCAGCGGAAAAAGATTAGTCCAAAAAATAGCAAATGGAGTATGGATGCCGGTCAATGACAATAATGAAATTGCTCCACAACACGGTAATGATATTGTTAGCACTATCGATATTAATATTCAAGATGTTGCTGAAACGGCGCTTTATGAGCATCTGGAATACCATCAAGCCGACCACGGCTGCGCAATTCTGATGGAAGTCCATACAGGAGAAATCCGAGCTATTGCTAATCTGGCAAAATTGAAAGACGGCAGTTACGGCGAAATTTATAATTGGGCTGTAGGAGAAAGTACGGAACCTGGTTCCACTTTTAAACTTGCTTCACTAATGGCTCTTTTTGAGGATGGATTAGCCGACCTTGACGACCTCATTAATACCGGCGACGGTACTTACGATTATTATGATCAAACAATGGAAGACACCCATGAAGGAGGCTATGGAACAATAACAGTGCAGGAAGCTTTTGAAAAATCATCAAATATCGGCATTTCAAAACTTATTTACAACGCATACAAAGATAATAAGCAGGATTTTATCAAACGGCTAAAACAAATGCATTTACATGAAAAATTGGGTATCGAAATAGCCGGAGAAGGAAAAGCTTTTATAAAAGATACATCACATCCTTTATGGTCGAATGTTTCACTGCCATGGATGGCAATAGGATATGAATTATCATTAACGCCATTGCAAATTTTAAGTTTCTACAACGCAGTAGCTAATGATGGAAAACTTTTACGACCAATGTTTGTAAAAGAAATTCGCCAAGCAGGAAAAACCATCAAAACAATAGAACCTTATGTGATTGATGAAGCGATTTGTTCTGAATCTACCATTCAAAAAGCAAAAATACTACTGGAAGGTGTTGTGAAAAATGGAACAGCAAAATCCATTTTTAAGGATTCTCCTTATATGGTAGCGGGCAAAACCGCAACGGCACAGATTGCAACTAAAGACGGTTATAACAAAGAAAATTATCAAGCTTCATTTGTTGGATATTTTCCTGCAGACAATCCTCAGTATTCCTGTATTGTTGTTGTGAACAATCCACAGCGCGGAGATTATTACGGTGGTGCTGTTGCTGCTCCGGTTTTTCGTGAAATAGCCGATAAAGTATGCGCCACACATAGCGATATTGAAATTGAAAACATGCATTTTAATAATGTTCAATACCCCAGCTCAGAACTGGCTTATTATCCTGATTTACAAACAGTTTATCAACAGCTTGGAATGAGTAATAAGCAAAATATTAATAACAAAAGTCTTTGGGCGTCTAGCAATATCAAAAGAAAAGAAGCAGTATATACAACGCAAAAAATAACTACTGAAATCCTGGCAGATGTTAGAGGAATGACAGCTAAAGATGCTTGTTTTTTACTGGAAAAATCCTCTTGTATTGTGAAAATTGTTGGTAGAGGAAAAGTATATAAACAAAGTATTGCGCCAGGAACAAAAATAAGGAAAGGAACTGATATAACAATCTTTTTAAAGGTCTAATGCATGGGTTTTGATATTAAAAACATAGCGAAGGAATTACAAGTTGATGCATCAATAATTGCAGAAAATGCAGTTATTGAAAATCTTGTTTTTGATTCTAGAATTAAAACACAAGCTGCGCTGTTTTTTGCTATTAAAGGATTACAAACTGATGGACATCAATTTATTGACAAAGCTATTGCAAATGGTGCTATTGCTATTGTGTGTGAAAAAATACCAGATACTAAGAAAGAAGGGATTAGTTATTTGCAGGTAGAAAATACGGCTAAAGCTTTAGCAAAAGCAGCAAATTGTTTTTATGGAAATGCATCTGAAAACTTAAAGCTGGTAGGAATTACAGGAACAAATGGTAAAACAACTTCTGCCAGTTTACTTTTTGAATTACACAAAAAATTAGGATATAAATGCGGTTTGATTTCCACTATAAAGTATATTATCCACGACAAAGAATACCCTGCTTCACATACTACTCCAGATGCAATTCAAATTAATAAATTATTGGCAGAAATGGTGGAAGAAGGTTGTGAATACTGCTTTA
>CAZJZP010000197.1:0-4742 GCA_964550505.1 uncultured Prolixibacteraceae bacterium
ATAGTAGCAGGATTACGTGGATCATCTTCAGGAATTCCTGCTTCTACTTTTCCAACAAGGTCAGCACCAACATCAGCTGCTTTGGTGAAAATACCTCCACCAACACGAGCAAATAAAGCCTGTGTGGAAGCTCCCATACCAAAAGTTAACATTACGGCAGTAATAGTCATTAACTTATATCCACCTGCCATTTCTGGAGTGAAATAATTTAATACGATGTACCAAATAGAAATGTCTAATAGTACTAATCCAACAACCACTAAGCCCATAACTGCTCCACTACGGAAAGCTAATCGCAAACCTCCATTCAAAGAAGTTCTACAGGCATTTGCTACACGTGCCGAAGCAAAAGTAGCTGCGCGCATGCCAAAAAAACCAGCTAAACCCGAAAAAGTACCGCCAGTAATAAATGCGAAGGGTACCCAAGGATTTTGAACTCCTAGTCCATAGGCTAAAATGCTGAAAATAATAGTAATAACAAGGAAAACAATACCCACTATCTTGTATTGCTGACGTAAATAAGCATTCGCTCCCTTACGTACGTGAAGTGCAATCTTTTTCATAGTGTCTGTTCCTTCGTCTGCTTTCATCATTTGCTTGAAAAACATCCAAGCAAAAACAAGTGCCAGAACTGAGGCAAATGGGACAAGCCAAAAAATTACAGGTAACTGCATAATTGTATTTTTTTTAGGTTAATAATTTTATTTTCTTAAGGTTTGCAAAGAAACAAAATAATATAGTATGGATAATCTTATAATTGTTAACCATGTGTTAAAAATTAGTCATTCCTAGCCTTTCATTCTATGAATCAGCTATAAATACTAATGTATTCCTTTCTAAAAACAAAAAAAAGGGGAAAAAAATCCCCTTTTTTTTATTGTAAATCATCTACTTTTTTTTACAACAGCCTTTGCTTGTTTCTTTAGATTTGCAATGCTCCGTATTTTTATCCTTTTCCTTGCAGCAATCTTTATGCTCTTCTCCTTTGGATGCACACTTATGCTCTTCACTTTTAGATGCACACTTATGCTCTTTTTTATCAGAACAGCATGGCTTCGTTTCAGTAGAAGCATCACCAGCATTTTCAGTATTAGTATCAGAAATTAATTCTCCACCATAGCCAAGATCATTAATGATTTTTACAAAATTTTCCGCTGTGTTTTTATTGCTTTTGTATTTGATGTAAACAATATTAGTGGAGATATTAGCTTCCACTTCTTTTACTCCTTTTTGAAAAGCAATATTCTCCTCAATTTTTGTTTTGCAGCTTTGACATGCAACATTTGCCTTGATTTGGCAAGTAGAGATGTTTTTCTGTGCAATGCTTTCTGTACTAATAAGTAAAAAAAGCATTCCTACTAGCATCATTAGATTTTGTTTTGTTTTCATTTTACTTAGATTTTAGTTAGTAATAGTTTTTATTGTGTTATTTTTTGATTTTGTATCTGAATCCGAGATAAAATTTTCTTCCTACAAGCGGTCCCCAAACCATTGACGCATCAAAGAAGTCGCTAAAAGGCTGGTCTGAAGCAATGATGGGATTTTTTTGTGTGAAATTTGATAGGTTTTCTACGCCCAGATATACATTCCATTTCAAAAAGTATTTGGTAATTTGAGCATTGAAAATAGTATAGGGCTTAGCCCTTAGTTCTCGCTGATAAGCAATAGGATTAGAAGCTGTGCTTGGCAAACGTGTGTCGCCATTTAATTGCGCTGTGAAATCAAATTGCCATTTTTTGAGATTTGTTTGGTAAGAAAGATTAATTAAGCCTTTGTATTTATTTACCAGCGGTTTTTCCATTAAGACATCATTGATAGTCATGCGCACATCACTATATCGATAAGCAAGAAGCACATCTAAGCCTTTGATGGCTTCATAACTTAATTCTATTTGATAAGAGTTAGCAAAGGATTGTCCGTCCAGATTATAAAAATAAACCGTTTGAATATCCTGATCAACATCCACAATCAGTTGATTTTGAAAATTGGTGTGGAAGTAATCAGCGGTTATTCTCATTTCTTTGCCTCTGATATCAATATATCGACTATAGGAAAGACCTAAATTAACTGCTTCTTCTTGTTTTATTTCTTCTTCAATCTGTATTCTTCTTGAACTTGCAAGAATGGCAGTGTTTTCAGCAAATAGATTAGGCGTTCTATACCCTTTCCCAAGAGAAGCACGCACAATATTTTTAATATTGATATTATATTTTACATGCATTCTGGGAGTGTAAAAAAGCCCGTAATTATTGTGATGATCAGCACGCATTCCTAATAATATAGTAGGAAGTTTTTCTTTCTTAAATGTATATTCCATAAAAATTCCCGGAATTTTTTCTTCAATAGTATATAAAGTATCACTATACATATCTTCAATACTTTCATCTATTTTATCATAGAAGAAACTTCCACCACTGCTTATTTTGTGCACATCATTTTTAGAATACCATTGATATACCAGATTTGCATAAAGACTCAATTCATCTGCCTGATAATTACGCAATCCGAAATAAGCGTCTTGCTTGTGTTTGTAAAAAGCAGATTTGAAAGCTAAAGAACTTTGTTCATTAAATTCTTTACCCATTTTCCATTGAATTTCTTGTCGTTGGGTTTTGATACCAATACCATAGTAATTCTGCGTTCCTTTATCTCTGCTTTCAACAAAATTCATCTGACCGCCCATGCGGTTTTCATCCAAAAAACGAAGCATAAGCTTTGACATAAATCCATTTTGATTATGGTATTTCCATTTGTTCATGACATTAATCTGACCAACTTCGGGCATATCTTTAAAACCATCATTATTGTTATCAGAAGCCATATAGGAATTTTCTCCGTGCAGTAAAATAATGCTACTCAGCTTATCATTAAATTTGTGCGAAGCATTGATATTGCTTTCGTATTTACCTTTGTCGTTTACTAAGGCGTTGAAATAGAATATTTCATCCGTATCAGGTTCTTTGTGGTTAGTATTAATTTGACCGGTGATAGAGGAATATCCATCCACAACAGAAGAAGCGCCTTTGGAAATTTGGATGCTGCTCATCCACGATCCTGGAATATAACCCAAACCATAAGGTCGTGATAAACCATAGAGATTAGGAATATTTTCCGTCATCATTTGGGTGTAGGTTCCTGCTAATCCGAGTAATTGAATCTGCTTGGCTCCACTAACAGCATCACTGAAATGGACATCCACCGAAGCATTAGTTTCAAAACTTTCGCCTAAATTACAGCAGGCTGCCTTATGTAATTCCGCACCTGTGATAGTAAAAGTATGAATAGGCTCCATGCGCAAGAGAAAACCATTCGACTCATTCGTGATAACGACCGTTTTTAAGCTTTTGTTCAGAGCCAAAACTATTTCAATTTCCTCATCGGTAGTAGTGATTTCCACAGTGTCAGCCATAAAACCAACATAACTGACACAAAGACGATTAGTGGATGGATGTTTGGCGATGCTGAATTTTCCATTTGCATCGCTAACGACTCCAACGGTAGTTCCTTCCCAGTAAATATTGGCTCCCGGTAGTGTTTGTTTTTTGTTTTCAGGACTTATTTCGTAAATAGTTCCTTTTACATTTTGTGCTATGCCATTGAAACTTATCAAAAGGCATAACAATAGAACAATTGTTTTCATTTTTTTCGTTATTTAATACATGTATGATAATGTTAATGCAACAAAATCAGTGTTTTATAACGAAATTTTTAACTGAGAAAAGAAAATAACTAGAAATTTGCCAAAGAGGATTGGCGGGGGTGAAATATCTTTAAAAACGGTATAATCTGCCTTTTCAAACAGGACAGGATTAAGCATTTTTAACAGCACAATTGCTTGTGTAAGTTCTTTAAAAGAAAAAACTTGCTTATGTGTTTGGGTAAGATTTTCTATCTTTAGTTGTAATGTATTAGTAGTGCAACAATCAATAGAAGAAATCCCGCCGTTCTTAGAATCTTGATGTGGTTTTTGTTTTTGTTGATGGTGTTTTTCTCCGGTGCAATTGTGCTGATTTTCTTCCGTATCAGTATGATGACAGCAGGACTCCGTTTCGTGATGCGTTGTCGTTTCAATATGTTTACAATGAATTCCTTCTGATGAAAATGCTATTTGTGAATGTCCTGTTTGACTACAATGATGGTGGTAAAATGAAATACCAGAAGTAGCGATAAAATAGCTTATTATCGTAATACTAAGGATAATATATTGCAGTATTCTGTACATCTCAACTGCAAAAATACGCATATCAATCCTGACAAGCAAGAAAAGATATAGATTTAACATTTTTTTAGGGAATGCGATTACAGGTATTAATTTTGTTTTGTTTGGATGCTGCTGATAAACAGCAGCTTTTTTTGCTAAAAATGGATAAATCCATTAAAAAACAGCTTTATATTCCATTATAGCCCAGGGTTTAAACCTTGGGCTATTTAGAATTGATAAATATTTTTAAACCGTTTTAACGGTTTAATTAGAAAACGGAAAAAAATAGCTTAGCAGTAAGACTTATTAAAATAATTTATATCTTTGGAGGGTAGTATTAATAATCATTTAACATATAAAATCTTATGAAAAAAGCTAGTTTGTTATTACTAATTTTGTTGACTGTAATTGGCAGTACACAGGCAGGCCTTGGTAGAGGATACTCCTCTTACTTAAAAATTGATGATTTTGAACAGTCGTTTAATTATTATTATAAGTCTGTTGTTGACACGCTAAGCTATCCTAATGAAAAAGGGAAGGA
>CAZJZP010000198.1:0-4706 GCA_964550505.1 uncultured Prolixibacteraceae bacterium
AAGAGTGTATCTTGGCTTCCAATATACGCACTGTCAGGAGTTCCAATATTTTCTAGTAAAAACAATGTTGGGAAATCAGTATCACCTAACAACAAATCTTGCACGCCAGTGTTTTGCATGTCCAAACAAGTAAGGGTAGAACCAACATGTTTTTCAGCGGAAGCAATTCCAACAACTTCTTCAAATGATTTATAACCACAACTAATGCCTAAGCTTAAAAGATTTGATTGTTCACTTTCGGCAAAATATCCCCAGCATTCATGCATTAATTCAAAATCAAGAGAATCTGCATTTCCGAAATTCTCCATAGATAAATTTTTATGGTAATGAACAAAGGTTCCTAATGATTGGAAAGTTATTATATCTAGGTCTCCATCTCCATCCATATCTACAATTCCGGGATAATCAGAACTGGTAACATAAAGATTTACATAACCATTATAATAATAGGAAAGCAAATGATAAGGTGTTTTTAAGGTGAATTTTAAATTATTTCCATAGGAAGTGTTTTGATAAATACGAATACCTCCGCCATAATAAGAGAAAAGATCATTCTTGCCGTCATTGTTATAGTCGAGAATTTGAACCCAATTATTTATGGGAGGAAAATATTTGGCATATTCCGGCGCATAAATATAAGAAGCACTATCAGTAATCCCCTCATTGATAAAGGGGAGAAGCAAATCTCCTTCTCCTTCAAAAACGATTAAATCCAAAACGCCATCCATATTTAAATCGATTTGACTAAATTGTGGTCGGTTTAAACCACCAAGCCATGCTAATTTTAATGTGTCGTTGGTATTGTGGATAACAGGGATATCATATTTTCTATCAAAACTATAATCAAAAAAGCCTTGGGCAAAACTATTTATTGATAGAAAGGAGAGAAAGACAACTAATAATATATTTTTGGTTCGCATTTTTTTATGTTTGAATATTAACAGTACAAAATTAGATAAATATAAGCATTATTTAGCAAGAATACAATAAATAATATGATTTTCAGCCTAATTTAAATTAAATCAAAAAAATCTTGTGCAGGAATAATTGTGTATTAATAAGTATTATTCTATATTTGCAAACTTAAAAAAATAAACCTATTGTTTAATTATTAAAGGAAACATAATGCAAAATAAAGGATTTATCAGATTGTTTGCTATTCTTTTTGCTTTAGTATGTGTATATCAATTATCATTTACATTCATTACTAAAAAAATAGAAAAAAATGCAGTAGAATATGCAAATAGTGAAGTAGCAAAAAAACAGGCAGTAGAATTAGCAGAAGGGGATGCTGTTTTAGAAGCATATCTACAGGATTCTATTAGCAAAGCAAGAGAACGATATTATCTTGATTCTATTGCAAATATGGAAGTTTACAACCTTCTAGTAAGAAAATATACCTATCTTGAGTGCAAAGAAAGAGAGTTGAATCTTGGTCTTGACTTAAAAGGTGGGATGAACGTTACCCTAGAAGTTTCAGTTGAAGATGTTGTTAAAGCCTTAGCAAAAGACCCTGAAGATCCCATTTTTGCTCGCGGTATCGCACTGGCAAAAGAAAAACAAAAATCTAGTCAAAGTGATTTTGTTACATTATTTGCAGAAGCAATGCAGGAAGTTGCTCCTAATGCAAACTTATCTTCTTTCTTTTTAACAAGTGAATTACAAGATAAAATTACGTTTAATTCCACAGATGAAGAAGTTATTGCTGTTATTAGAAAAGAAGCAAATGACGCTATAGAAAGAAGTTTTGAAATTATTCGTAAACGTATTGACAGATTTGGTGTAACCCAGCCTAACATCCAACGATTACCTACAACTGGTAGGATTTTAGTTGAACTTCCCGGAGTTAAAGACCATGATAGAGTTAGAAAACTCTTACAAGGAACAGCTCAGTTAGAATTTTGGGAAACCTATGAATATTTTGAAGTATATCGCTATATAGAAGATGCTGATGCTAAATTAGCTAAAATCTTATTGAAAGAAGAAGAAGACTTGGCTAAAGACAGCCTAGCATTAGCTGAAGATAACGCTGAGACAAGTATTCTTGATGGTGATTCTGAACAAGATCAAGTTGAAACTCCCGACAATGATACTACCATTAGTGTTGAAGACCTTACAGGTGCAAAAGAAACAGAGGATGGGACAGAATTAACCGAAGAACTTACAACAGAAGAAAGAGCAAAGAAAAATCCTCTTTTTACTTATCTACAACCAAATTTTACTCAAGACGGAGAAGGTAGCTATTACCCCGCTCAAGGTCCTGTAGTTGGTTATTCTTTTATAAAAGACACAGCAAGAGTTAATCATTATCTTGATTTAGTTCAGGAAAAACACCCTAGCGTATTTCCTAAAACATTAAAATTCTTATGGCATTTTGAACCTATTGAAGGACAAGATGGAAGTCTTTTATTGCAATTAATAGCAATAAAAATGCCTGATGCCAAAGGGAAGCCAAAAATGGATGGATCTGTTGTTACAGATGCACGTCAGGATTTTTCACAAGACGGAGGAAATGAAATTTCCATGAGCATGAATAAAGAAGGTGCTAAAATCTGGAAAAGCATGACAGGTGCTAATGTTGGTAAAAGTATTGCTATTGCATTGGATGGTCTTGTTTATTCTTTTCCAACGGTGATAGGAGAAATTCCTAACGGAAGAACATCTATTACCGGTCAATTTAGTCTGCAAGAGGCAAAGGACCTTGCTAATATATTAAAATCAGGTAAATTACCAGCACCCGCCAGAATTGTGGAAGAGGCAATTGTTGGTCCAACTTTAGGTAATGAAGCAATTAGTGCAGGTTTGATGTCTATGATTATTGCCTTTTTGCTTGTGTTAATCTTTATGTTTTTATATTACAATAAAGCAGGTCTTGTTGCCGATATGGCTTTAATAGTAAACGTATTTTTCCTCTTTGGAGTACTCGCTTCTTTACAAGCAGTGTTAACCTTGCCCGGAATAGCCGGTATTGTTCTTACGCTCGGTATGGCTGTGGATGCAAACGTTATTATCTTTGAACGTATTAAAGAAGAAATTCGAGCTGGCAAAGGAATACGATTAGCTGTTAGTGATGGATATAAAAACGCTTATTCTGCAATTATTGATGGTAACGTAACCACATTATTAACAGGTGTTGTACTTTATATATTTGGGTCAGGTCCTGTACAAGGATTTGCAACAACTCTTGTTATTGGTATTTTAACCTCATTGTTCTCTGCTATTTTCTTGTCTAGATTGGTATTCACAAGATTACTAGATAAGGATAGGAAAATAAAATTTGCTAGTAAATTTTCTGAAAACGCCTTTACTAAAATAAAAATAGATTATATTGCTAAAAGAAAAATCTTTTATATTATATCAGGCTTAGTTGTTACCATCGGCATTATTTCTTTAGCAACTAAAGGCTTAAATATGGGCGTTGATTTTGCCGGAGGAAGAACCTATGTTGTGCGTTTTGATAATAATATTTCTAGTGAAGATGTTAGAAAATCGCTAAGTAATCAATTTGAAGAAGCTCCAGAAGTTAAAACTTTTGGTTCTAGCAATCAGCTAAAAATAACTACCAAGTATTTAATTGAAGAAGATGGAATTGAAATAGATTCAATTGTAGAAACTAAACTTTTTCTTGGAGTTAAAGATTATTATCAAACTTCAATTACTGAAGAAGAATTCTTGTCAGATGATGAAGATAAAATTGTAGGAAAACTAAGCTCACAAAAAGTAGGTCCTACCATTGCACATGATATTAGAAGAAACGCTGTCTTTGCAATTATTTTCGCACTGATAATAATCTTTGTATATATCGCAATTCGATTTAGAAAATGGCAGTTTGGTGTTGGTGGTATTGCAACCTTGGCACATGATGCCTTGATTGCAGTTTCCATGTATTCTATTTTTGATGGAATACTTCCCTTTAGTTTGGAAATCGACCAATCATTTATTGCTGCTATTTTGACCATTATTGGATACTCTATTAATGACTCGGTAATTATTTTCGACCGTATTCGTGAAGAAATAGGATTGTATCCTAAACGTCAATTGAATGACAATATGAATTCGGCAATTAATAATACTATTGGAAGAACATTTATGACTTCTATCACTACCTTATTGGTGTTATTTACTATCTTTATTTTTGGTGGTGAAGTTATTCGTGGGTTCTCCTTTGCTCTAATTGTCGGTGTAATAGTTGGTACCTATTCTTCTATGTTTATTTCAACTCCTGTTGCTTATGAATTGTCAAAAAAGAACTTGGCAAAACATCAAGAAAAATTACAAAAGAAATAAATGCTAAATAATTTTTATAAAAGCCTTGTTTTACAATAAAAACAAGGCTTTTTTTATTGAAACATATTTTCTGTTTTTGCGTATTAAAAAAATATTTACTGTTTTTTTTCTTGAATTCAGTATAAATAATTATTTTAGCAAAAAATTATATATAATACAAAAGATATGAAATTTCAAAGATTAGTTGTAATTTTTACTTTATTGATTATTACTCTTGGAGTAAATCAAAATATACACGCACAAAGAAATTTTACCGAAGAGGCTGACAATGCTTTTAAGATGGAAAAGTATTATGAAGCTATCAATCTGTACAAAAAAGCTTATTCTAAAGTCAGTAATAGATTAGAAAAGGGGAGAATACTCTTTCAAATCGCAGAATGTTACAGACTTACAAACGATTATCGAAAAGCAGAAATGCA
>CAZJZP010000199.1:0-4591 GCA_964550505.1 uncultured Prolixibacteraceae bacterium
TGGCAACAGCTTTTAAGGACGCTTATCGTAGTGATTTGTCAGAACTGGAAAAAATGGGAGTTTGGGCTGAAATGGATTTGGTCCTTAAAGAAAATGAAATTCTACTCAATGGCTTTTTATTGCCGAATAATAAAGAAGAAAATTACCTTGCTTTTTTACACAAGCAGAAAGCGCAAAAAACAGATGTGCAGAAACTCATCCCGGCTGATGCAGCAGCCATGATGCTTTGGGCAATGGACGATTTTCAGACCTTTTATAAGGATTGGAACGGCTGGAGATTAAAAAACGCACATCATAAAGACATTATCAACAGCTTTAAATCCCAATATGGAGATGAGGTAATCCATGATTTTACTTCTTGGATAGGAAATCAATTTGCTTTTTTTGTTTTGTCTTCCGATAGTGTGGACTTATATGCTCAATCTTATGCTATTTTCAAAAGCAAAGATGCGCAAACAGCAAAATTGCGCTTAAGTAAATATGTGAAAGATAATGATAGCGCAAGTTTTCGTGGTTTTGAAATAATGAAACTTAAGCCACTGGGTATTATCCCCGTCTTGTTTGGATCGGTTTTTTCCAATATCGAAGAAACCAACTGCCTGATAATGGAAGATTATGTTGTTTTTGCCAATACAGAAAACAGCCTGAAACGCATGGTAAATTCCTATTTGGCCGGAAAAACACTAGTTAAAACAGAAGTTTATACTGAGATGTCTGAAAAGCTTTCCGAAGAATCAAACTTTTTTGCTTATTTGAATTGCAAATATTCGTTTAAGCTTATGCAGGAATTTATTCGTGATGAATATCTTACAAGAATCTTAAGCAAACCAGCTTTATATACTAGTTTTGAATCAGTGGCTTTTCAAATTTCATCTGCCCAGGAACTTTTTTATACTAGCTTTTATCTCAAATATGCTCCCGGACAAAGCAAAGAAACGGATTATGTCTGGGAAACGGTTTTAGATGCAGATATTATTAGCGAACCCTTTTTGATTTGGGATCACCAAACAAAAAATTATGCTATCGTAGTTTTCGATAAACATAATTATATGTATTTAATTAACATTAAGGGTGAAGTCTTATGGAAAATTCCATTAGCTGAAAAACCGATTAGTAAAGTTTATTATGTTGATTGTTATAAAAATGATAAATATCAATATTTGTTTAATACCGCAAACTATATTTATTTGATTGATAAAAACGGGGAGAAGGTAGAAAATTTCCCTGTAAAATTAGAAGCCTCGGCAACTTCACCTTTAGCTTTATTCGATTACGATAATGACAAGAATTATCGTATCCTTATTTCTTGTGCGGACAGAAAACTTTATAATTATTCCATTGACGGTATGCCAACAAACGGTTGGGAAAACCCTAGTACTAAAGATTTTGTGCGTTGCATGCCAATGCACATTCGTTTAGGGCATAGTGATCACATTTTGCTAGCTGAAGCGGATGGTAGTTTGCCGTTTTTTAATCGCAGAGGACAAGAATTAGAAATCTTAAAGGAGTATTTTGTAAATGCACCTCAAACGGCTGTTTACCCTGATGAAAAAGAGATGCAATTTGTTACTACCGATGAAAATGGTGTTGTTATTCGCATTGGATCAGATGGAAATTTAACAAAGAAAATCATCCATGATTTTAGTCCCGACCATTCTTTTATTTATCAAGATGTAAATGGAGATGGAGAAAAGGATTATATCTTTTATGATAAAAAACAGTTATTTGTTTATGAAAAGAATGGAGAAGCTTTGTTTAAACATGGATTCACCAAAAGCATGGATAGTGAAATCCGCTTTACGAAAGGATTAGCTTCTAAGCCTATTATTTCTTTGAATTCTACAGATGGCGAACTATTTTTGTTTGATGCAAAAGGATTAATCCCAACAGAAATAAAATTTCATTCCCATAAACCAGCATCTTTCTTTAAAGAGGAAAACAGCCTAAATGTATTCACTGTCTATAATAATAAAGTGTATTATTATATGATTGGAGAAGAATAAAATAAAAAAAACATAGGGATTTTTTTGCATTCAATCAGAATATGTGTATTTTTGAAACAATAAATAATTTCAATTGAAAAGAAAAGTATAGTAAAACAATAAAAATAAGCATATGAAAAGATTATTTCCTTTTTTATTACTGACACTCATACTTGCACAATCTTGTGTGAAAGATGAATATGAGTTGGATAAAATGACAGAACCTTCTTGGAATCCAAATGCAGCAGCTCCTCTTATTCATTCCCAACTTACATTGCATAATATATTAGAAGATTATGACACTAATAATCTTTTTGTGGAAGATGCATCAAATTTCTTGTATTTAGTCTATTTTGATACGGTTTATTCCAGAACGGCAGAGGAAATAGTAGTTTTGCCAAATCTGGGACTTGGAACAAACCATAATTTTAATATTCCGTCAAATATCCCCGTTGGAGATAGCGTAGAAATAAATTTTAGTGTTACACAAAACCTTACGATGCCAAACGCAGAAAGAATAGATTCTATGTTGCTAAAAGCGGGTGTTTTTGGGTTAAATATTCAATCAGATTTGAATTATAATGCAAAAATTTATGTCGAAATTCCTAGTTTAACTAGAAATGGTCAGGTTTTTAGAAGATGGATTCCTTATAGTTCCACAAGTCCTCTTCCATCGCAGCGAACGTACGCTTTAAAAGATTATTTAATGATACCTGATAATACATCTCCAGGAGCAGATAACCAAATTCAAGTAAACTACAGAATTGTAGCTTATGGTAATGGAAATCCAACTGCAGGTAATTATACTATGAGCATGGGAGATGGATTATATTCCATGCGTTTCAAAAAGATTTTCGGTTATTTCGGAACGCATCCCATTACCTTAGACAACGAAGTAGTAGATATTAAGCTTTTTAATAATACTTATGAAGGAATACTGCATTTTGAAGATCCTTATCTTCATATTTATGTAAACAATTCCATGGGAATGCCAATTCGTATAAACATTAATTCTATTGATGCTTATCGAGATAGGGTGCCTTCTTCTAGTTTGAATATAACAGGAACAGGAATTCCAAATCCATGGGACATTAATTATCCGAATCTTTTTGAAATTGGACAAACCAAAACAACCACAATGACATTGAACAAAACCAATTCTAATATTGATGCGGCTTTGGATATGATTCCACAGAGAGTTGTGGTTGATATTAATGGACAAAGTAATCCGCTGGGCTCCACTACAGGAGACAACTTTGCTTTAGATGACAGTAGAATTACCGTGGAAGCACAAGTGGAATTACCATTACATGGTTTCGCTCAAGATTTTACCATTGTTGATACCATTGATCTGGAAATAGGAGAGGATAATATTGATGAATTGGAATGGATGAACTTCAGACTCAATATTATTAATTCATTCCCTGTTGATGCCTGGTTACAATGCTATTTCTTGGATTCCAACGATGTAGTGCTTGACTCTTTGCTTATGCCTCCTGATCAATTAATACTAGCTGCTACTCCTGGAGCACCTCCAAGCTATATAACCACAAATACAACTTATAAAAGAACAGATATCCGAAAAGATAAAGCAGAAGTGGAAAAAATTCTTGACGTAAAGAGTTTTGTGATAAAAGCTGTTATGGATACCTATCAAGATGGAAACCAAACGGTAAAAATGTATTCTTTCTATAATTTGGATGTCCGACTTGGAGTGCAGGCTCAATTTAAGTTTAATTAATCAATAAAACCGAAAGATGATGAGTAAAATAAAATATTATATAGCCTTTGTCTTAATTGCAGTATCCCTTCAATTATCTGCGCAAACACAGGATATGGGAATGCATAATTTGCTACAGGTACCACAATCACAATATAATAATCCCGCAAATGTGCCTTTTTGTAAATTCTATATTGGATTTCCGGCACTTTCTTCCTTATATGTTGGCTTTAGTCAAAATACATTGATAGCAGAGAATATTATCTCTAAAAGAGCAGATGATTCGCTCTATTTAGATGTGGATAACTTTATTGAAAGCTTGCACAAAAGAAATTACCTCTTTGCTCAAGTAGATGAGGAAATTCTCAGCTTTGGTTTTCGTTTCAAAGAAAAGCACTATATCTCATTTAATTTAACAGAGCACATGTATTTCAGAATGGGTTACCCAAAAGATTTTATGGAATTTGTTGCCTATGGAAATGGAGCTAATTTTGATAAAGAAATGGAAGTTGGTGGTTTTTCTATGAATATGGCACATTATCGTGAAATGGGTTTTGGATACTCTTATAAATATGATGATAAGTGGACTTTTGGAGCGCGTTATAAACTGCTTTTTGGCTTGTCAAATCTATGGACAAAAGAGACTTATCTTTCTCTACACACAGCAGAAGAAGATTACTTTATTACAGCTTCTGCAAACATAGAAGCCCACGCACATCTTCCCGAAGCAGCATGGCTATCAATGCAAGGTGAAGAAGATGAAGAAGTGGATATCGGAGAATATATGATGAATTTTGGAAATATGGGTATGGGAATCGACCTTGGCGCTACTTATAAAATGGATGATAAATGGACTTTTGGTGCCAGTGTAATAGATTTGGGTTATATC
>CAZJZP010000200.1:0-1937 GCA_964550505.1 uncultured Prolixibacteraceae bacterium
GCTTGTGGAGTTACTTCAAGGTATTCATCTTCAGCAATATACTCCATTGCTTCCTCTAAAGAAAACTTTATTGCTGGTGCTATTGTTATTTTATCATCCGAACCTGAAGCACGCATATTCGTCAGCTTCTTTGTTTTACACACATTCAACACTATATCTTCTTCTCTGGTGTTTTCTCCAATTACTTGTCCTTTATATACATTTTCATTCGGATCAATAAAAAATTTACCTCTATCCTGCAATTTAGCAATTGCATAAGGAATTGCCATTCCTGTTTCCATAGAAATTAAACTGCCCGAACGACGAATATTCATATCTCCCTTCCATGGTTCATATCCTTTGAATCGATGAGAGATTATTGCTTCTCCTTCAGTGGCTGTTAGAATTGGATTCGTTATGCCTATCAAACCACGAGCAGGAATTTTACCTTCAATATTAACTCTATCGTTTTTCTTTTCAATATTTAACACATCTCCTTTTCTCTTACTAACAATCTCAATAATCTTTCCTGAAAAAACTTCCGGCACATTCACATACAATAGTTCTACTGGTTCGTGCTTAAAACCATTGATTTCTTTTATCACTACTTTCGGTTGTCCCAACTGAAATTCGTAGCCTTCTCTTCGCATTGTTTCAACAAGTATTGATAAATGCAGAATACCCCTGCCATACACCAATAATCTGTCAGGAGAATCTGTATCTTCCACTTTCAATGCCAGGTTTTTCTCCGTTTCCTTATATAATCTATCTCTTAAATGTCGTGAGGTGATGAATTTACCCTCTTTACCGAAAAAGGGAGAATTATTGATAGTGAACAACATCGACATAGAAGGTTCATCAACAGAAATTGGTCGTAATGCTTCCGGATTTTCAGCATCAGCAATCGTATCTCCAATATCAAAATTTTCTAAACCAACAATAGCCACAATTTCTCCAGAACTAATAGCTGTTTTTATCTTTTCTTTTCCTAAACCTTCAAAAACATAGACTTCTTTAACATTGGATTTATGTACAATTCCATTTCGCTGAACAATGGAAACAACATCTCCCATTTTTATGCTTCCACGATGGATTCTGCCAACAGCGATTCTTCCCATATAAGAAGAATAATCCAAGGAACTAATTTGTAATTGGAGCGTTCCAGCCTTCTTTTCAGGAGGATCAACATAATCAATAATTGTATCCAACAAACAGCTAACATCCTGGGTTTGTTCTTTCCAGTCGTAAGACATCCACCCATTTTTGGCAGAACCATAAATAGTAGGGAAATTGAGTTGTTCTTCCGTTGCATCTAAGGAAAACATCAAATCAAAAACCTTTTCATTGCTTGTTTCCGGGTCGCAATTAGGTTTATCCACTTTATTAATAACAACTATCACTTTCAATCCTAACTCAATAGCCTTTTGAAGAACAAAACGCGTTTGAGGCATCGGGCCTTCAAAAGCATCCACTACTAATAAAACGCCATCAGCCATATTTAATACTCTTTCCACTTCTCCACCAAAATCAACGTGTCCTGGAGTGTCAATAATATTAATTTTAGTGTCCTTATATCTAACCGCCACATTTTTCGACAAAATGGTTATTCCTCTTTCTCTTTCTAAATCATTAGAATCCAAAATCAAATCCTGTACTTCTTGATTATCTCTGAATAATTTCACCTGATGTAAAATTCTGTCAACCAGTGTAGTTTTTCCATGATCAACGTGGGCAATAATCGCAATGTTTCGTATATCCATCTTTTCCTCTATAAATAAGCCTGCAAAGCTACGCCTTTATTTGAGATAATAAACAAAAAAAGCTGTATTAGAAAATACAGCTTTTTAATTATCTCTTTTATTCTTTAGATTATTCTGAAACTTCGATAAGCTCTACATCAAAAACTAAAGTTGCATATGGAGGAATTGGATAATTCGGTTGTGATTGACCATAAGCTA
>CAZJZP010000200.1:2037-3199 GCA_964550505.1 uncultured Prolixibacteraceae bacterium
CTGTAATATTATTCTCTTTCAAATAGCTTTCTCTATCAACAGCTTCCTGCTCCTTTAAGCCTTCTAATTGCTTTTGCTGTTCTGCCATTTGTAATTGCATTTCTTGTTCGAATTCAGCTTGAGTTTTGATATCATATACTTTAATATCAAAATACAACATCATTCCTGCTTTTACTGGTGGAGGTAATTCTTTTAATCCTGCTGTTTTGATAAAAAACGAATCTGCACTAGTAATAAAAGTAGCACTATCACCGAGTCCAATAATACTAAAAGCATTATTTATATCACCCTCATAAAGACTGGGGGAAACTTTTAATATAATCGGTTGAGGGCTTTGCTTACTGTCAAACAATAAAGTATCTAAATCTTCTTCCTGGATTCGATAAATCATGTTAACATAGACGTAATCTCCTTCTTTAGCTTTGGGAGCGTCTTCATTCTCTACATGAATTTTATAATACAAACCGGATTCATGTTCTTCATAACCGGGAAATTTTGATTTATTGCATCCTACAATAAACAAAACACTTAAGATACTTACTAAAATTAATAATCTTGTTTTCATCATTTTTCTATTTATTTTTATGTGTAATTTTATTCAATTTCTCTCACTTTCAGCACTTCTACGTCATAAACCAAGCATGCACGCATGGGTATCTTTTCCTGATCTCCCAGTAATCCAAAAGCAAGGTGCGAAGGTACAATTAATTTTGCTTTATCACCTTCTTTCATTAATAATAATCCTTCTTCCAATCCACTAATTTCTGTACTCTGACCTAGTATAAACTCCTTGTTTCCATCTTTCTCAGATGAATACAGCTGCTCTCCTGTCAATAATTTGGTTTTGAATCGTATTGTTACCAATTTGAATTTTTCAACTTCTCTTCCCTTTCCTTCATGATAAATATAATAACGTAATCCACTGCCCGTTTCTTGCATATCCCATCCATAGCGCTTAATAAAAGCGGCAATATCTTCTGCTTCTTTCTGATTCAGCTTTTTATTTGCTTCTTCCAAATCCTGTTTATATTCTAATGGATTTATTGGCTTTTCTTCCTCTTTTGCAGTATTACCACAGGAAAAGAACAAGGAAATAACTACTATAAGCATTAAAAGATTAATGCTTTTCAAGAATTTCTTTAACTGCTTTTTCATATTTTTT
>CAZJZP010000200.1:3299-4517 GCA_964550505.1 uncultured Prolixibacteraceae bacterium
AAAATCATCTGTACCTCTTTTTTCATTGCTTTCAACAAAGCATACATTGCTAATACAGAACCTATTGCATCTCCATCTGGATTTTGGTGCGATAACAACAGTATTCTTTTGTTGTTTGCTAAGAGTGTTTTAAATTTATCGTAAAAATCAATTTTATCTTTCATTAATAATTGTTCTAGTTTGTTAGATTTAAACTGCTTAATAATCTTGTCAACATACACAAAATCTATGTCAGCTTCTTTTTTGGTACTTCTTTACTATACCAAAGACCAAAAGTATAAAAAATCTCAATAATCAAGATAGATATCTTTGGGATATTCCACTTCTGTTAAAAACAATGCTTTAGCAGGTACCGAATATCCTGCATTAGAACGGGATTTAGATTCAATTATTTGCACAAATTCTTCTACAGATATTTTATGAATTCCAACATCCAGTAGCGTACCAACAATAGCACGCACCATATTTCGCAAAAAGCGATCAGCTTTTATGGTAAAGCAAAGCCGATTATCTGCTTCTTTTGTCCAGAGCGCATATAAAATAGTACAATTATTGGTTTTTGTCTGTGTTCTGCTTTTGGAAAAGGAAGTAAAATCGTTGTGGTGAAGTAATTTTTCGGCAGCTTTATTCATCTTCCTAATATCGATATCACCGTATTGATAATAAGCATAATCTTTCCAAAAAGCATCCTTTTTAGTAATCAGATAGTATTTATACTCTCTTGAAATGGGTGAAAAACGAGCATGTGCATCATCTTTAACAGCACGAATACTAAAAACAGCAATATCCTCTGGCAAAAAACGATTGAGTTTGAACAGCAATTTTTCAATTTCTTCTGCTGAAATTGGTTTGCAATAATCAAAATGCGCATAGAAATTTTTGGCATGCACTCCGGTATCTGTTCTCCCACAACCAATAATATCTATTTTGCGATGCAAGAGATGTTGTAAACTTTCGGCAATACGCTGCTGAACGCTATCAGCGTTATCTTGCAATTGCCAACCGTGATAAGCCGCTCCATTATAGGATAAATGTATAAAATACCGCATAATTTATTCCTGCTTCCGTTAATTTCCACTACAAAAGTATAAAAAAAGCGGTCTGCATTGTTTTATTCTTGTTTTTTTTCAGCAAAGTAAAGCCTTTCATGCCTTTGTTTTTTGTATTTACTTTCTTTTGTCTGCCAAACAAAAGAAAGTAACAAAGAAAAGTTCACCG
>CAZJZP010000201.1:0-4517 GCA_964550505.1 uncultured Prolixibacteraceae bacterium
GCTTCTTTTTCAAGAGGATTGTATATAAAAACAGGATTATCAATTGGCGTTCCTTTATGAGTAAACTCTATTGACCCATCTGGATCGCAAGTAACATCGCCAACAACAACTAATTTTTTATTTATTTGGTATGATTTTTTTATAAAATCTTTTGTAAGAATGCGTGGATAATTTGCATCCCAATACATACAATTCATTAAAACAGTCAAAAGTGGCACAAATTGCTCAAAATTGTTTTCATATTTGTGCGGATTGTCATAATAATCTTGCAAATCAAATGGAGCATTATTATCTTTCAATCGAGAAATATCCTTTTCCTTAAAAATGATTTTATAAACAAGTTTATTTGAAAATTTCCCATTCTCTTTAAGAGAAAGAAGTTCCTGTGGCGATATTTCTGTATGTGGGAGAATATCTGCAATTTCCTGTGCGCCTTTGGAAACATTTCCATAGCCAGTAAAGCCAATAGTGAGCGGTGTGAGTTCAGCAGGAATGCCCTCTTTCTTTATTGTTTCCGCTGCTTTTTGCACATCTTTTTTTGCCTCTTCCAAAGAAGTATATTGATTGGATTGTTTTATAACAGTAAATGGGTTTTCTATTCCTTGTCTTCTTAGTCGTTCTCCTAATGTCCATAAACTGTTTATCATTCCAGCCAGACCAGCAAAACGACCGAAAAATATTAATCTTCTGCCGTTTTCGTCTTCTACTTTTTCATAATCAATTAGATTACACTTCAACTCCATCATCTTTTTAAGCATTGGCATATTGTATTCTTGTCCTTTTATTACATGAGAAAAGAAAATATAGGTCTTGTTTTGTTCGAAAAAATCCAAGGGAATTTCTTTAACACCCATAATAATATTTGCTTCTTTTAGATTGTCAGTAAGCCTAGCTCCAGCATCTTGATATTCTTTATCTGAAAATACTCTTTTAGCTGATGTTTGTACTATGAAATTTAAGCCTTTTTCTTTTATTAAATTGTTAATGTGAGCAGGGACTAATGCGACCCTTCTTTCCATTTTATATTTATCTTCGTGCCGAATTCCTATGGTATTTTTCATTTATAAGATTTTTTGGTTTTTGAAATTTTGCTGTAAAGGTATATAAATTTGAAGAATTTTAGAGAAAATGAAGAAAAAAATTTGCTAGTTAAAACTATGGCATTATCTTTGAAAAGAAATTTGCAATATTAATTAATAAACTATAAATCTATGAAAAAAATTATTACTTCTTTATTTGTGTTGTTTTTTGTAAGTTATTCACTTTCAGCACAATTAACGACGAATCTCGTTTTCTTTAGCGAACAAGGTGAACAATTTTCTGTTGTTTTGAATGGCATACAGCAAAATGCAGAGCCTCAAACAAACATTAAAGTTACCGATTTAATACAACCTTATTACAAGGTTAAAATCATTTTTAAAGATCCAAACCTAGGGCAAATTGACAAAACCCTTAACTTCAACCAAGGAACAGAAACAACCTATTGCTTAAAGCAAAATAAAAAGGGAGAATATGTTATTCGATGGCAAAGCGAAATCCCTATCGCACAAGCTCCACCTCCCGCCCCTAATCAAAATGTAATAGTTTTTTCCACTTCTCCTCCAGCTGCAACCACAGTAACGCATACTCAAACTACAACAACTGTTAATGATGGTGGAGCAAATAATGGAAATGTTAATATGGGTGTAAACGTAAACGACCCAGAATTAGGAGTTAATTTTAATATGAATGTTAATGTGAATGATCCTAATGTCAGAACATCCTCCCAGACGACAACAACTGTTACAACTACCGAATCTTATTCTTCTAATTATAATGCACAGACAGAAGTTTATGTGATGCCTGGTTATAACGGACCCACAGGCTGCCCATGGCCAATGGATGAAGCGCAATTTGGGAATGTATATAATTCAATTGCCTCAAAAGATTGGGATGAAACAAAATTGACCGTTGCAAAACAGGTAATCAGCTCAAATTGTCTTACTTCAGAACAAGTGAAGCAAATAATGATGCTTTTTGAATGGGAAGAAACTCGTCTTGACCTTGCAAAGTGGGCTTACGGACACACTTTCGATATTGGAAACTATTATTTATTAAATGATGCCTTTGAATGGGAATCAAGTATTACAGAGTTAAATGCTTATATCAACGGCTATCAATGGTAGAAAGAAAAAAAATAATTAAAAAGGGCTGTCTTTTTAGGCAGCCTTTTTATTTTTGCAAAAAATAGTAAATAATGAAAGAGCTCAAATTAGAAAGCAGAATTGGAAAAATTCCGCATAATGAACAGAAGGTATTTGAAAAATTATCTGATTTAAGTTTTTTACAGACGCTTCCCCTCCCAAAAGAAATAGATAGCATTGAATCCGACAGAGATAATTGTTATATCACTGTCAAAGGAAAGCAATTACAGCTTAAGATTTTGGAAAGAGAGGAATTTAAAACCATTAAATTTGGAGGAGAAGAGAGCAATATGAGCTTTATTATGTGGATTCAAATAAAGCAAATTGCGGAAGATGATACACGCTTTAAATTGACATTAAAAGCGAAGATGAATATGATTCTACGATCAATGGCGGAAAAGCCCCTCCGCTTATTTGTAGAGAAATTAGCTGATGCTTTGGAAAAAATACAGTATTAATTATTTGCAAATCTTTATAGATTTTTGAAAAAAATAATGTACCACAATAGTTTTTTGTATATTTTTGTTTGCTGAAATCAGAACTCAATAATTGTATAACATATAAAAATTTAACGATGAGCGAAAAAAGAGTTTACACATTCGGAAACAAACAAGCAGAAGGCAATTCTACCATGAAAAACCTACTTGGTGGGAAAGGTGCTAATTTAGCTGAAATGAATTTGATAGGAGTCCCTGTTCCTCCGGGATTTACGATTACAACTGATGTTTGTACTGAATACAATCAATTAGGTCAAGAAAAGGTAGTAGCTTTATTGAAAACTGAAGTCGAGCAGGCAATTGCAAAAATAGAAGTTATTATGCAAGCCAAATTTGGAAGTAATGAAGATCCTTTGCTCGTTTCTGTTCGCTCTGGAGCTAGAGTTTCCATGCCCGGAATGATGGATACCGTTCTTAATCTTGGTTTAAACGATGCAGCTGTAGAAGGCATTGCAAAAAAATCCAATAACGAACGTTTTGCATGGGATTCTTATCGTCGATTTGTACAAATGTACGGAGACGTTGTTCTTGGTATGAAACCAGAAAGTAAAGAAGACATTGATCCTTTTGAAGAGATTATGGAAGAAATGAAGGAAGCAAAAGGAATTGAAAATGATACTGATTTTAGTGTTGATGACTTAAAATCCCTGGTAGAAAAATTTAAAGCAGCAGTTAAAAAACAAACAGGAAAAGATTTTCCTGAAAACCCTTGGGAACAATTATGGGGTGCTGTTTGTGCTGTATTCGATAGTTGGAATACCGACAGAGCGATTTATTATAGAACACTAAATCAAATTCCCGAAGAATGGGGAACTGCTGTTAATGTTCAAGCAATGGTATTTGGTAATATGGGCAAAAATTCAGGTACTGGTGTTGCTTTTACACGAGATGCTGCAACTGGTGAAAACCTTTTTAATGGAGAATATTTGCTTGATGCTCAAGGAGAAGATGTGGTTGCAGGAGTTCGGACTCCACGTCAAATTACACTGGAAGGCTCTAAAAGATGGGCTGTTTTAGCAACTGTTTCAGAAGAAGAAAGAGCAGCTAAATTTCCTTCTCTAGAAGAAGCGATGCCCTCCATTTATAAAGAATTGGATGAAATTCAATTAAAATTAGAAAAGCATTACAGTGATATGCAGGATTTGGAATTTACTATCCAAGATGGAAAATTATGGTTGTTGCAAACACGTAACGGAAAACGAACTGCTGCTGCAATGGTGAAAATCGCCAATGATATGTTGCATGAAGGTGCTATTGATGAAAAAACTGCACTTCTACGTCAGGAACCCAATAAATTGGACGAATTATTACACCCTGTTTTTGAAAAAACAGCAATTGCCAATGCTCAAGTCATGGCAAAAGGTTTGCCTGCTTCTCCAGGAGCAGCTACAGGTCAGATTGTGTTTTTTGCTGATGAAGCAACAAAATACGAAAAAGCTATTCTTGTGCGAATTGAAACTTCTCCCGAAGATTTGGAAGGAATGAATATCGCTAAAGGAATTCTAACAGCAAGAGGAGGAATGACTTCTCACGCAGCTGTTGTTGCCCGCGGAATGGGGAAATGCTGTGTTTCTGGTGCAGGTTCTATTAAAATCAATTATCGTGAAAGAAGCCTTACCATGGAAGGCAAAACTTACAAAGAAGGCGATTGGATTTCTTTAAACGGATCTACAGGAGAAGTTTATGACGGAAAAACAAATACTATCGATCCAGAAGTAAGTGGTGATTTTGCTGCAATTATGGAATTAGTTGATAAATATACCCGAATGAGCGTCAGAACAAATGCTGATACTCCCCACGATGCTCAAGTTGCACGAGGTTTTGGAGCAAAAGGAAT
>CAZJZP010000202.1:0-4476 GCA_964550505.1 uncultured Prolixibacteraceae bacterium
GTCAGCCACTAAGTTTTGTTGCGCAGGAAGAGTATTGCTAAAAAAAAGCAAGCATAAAAAAACAATATGGAAATAAAATATTTTCATAGCAAAAACCAAAGATACAAAAATTTAATTATCAAGGGAATTTTTTTTTTGATTGTTTCGTTCTTGGTTTTTTCTGTTGTTCTTGGGTTAAACTGTTCGATTGTTCTGTTTTTGTTTTTTTACCGCAGAGTTACGCAGAGATTTTTCGCAGAGAACCGCAGAGTTAATTTCTTTGCGGTGCTTAGCGGATTCTTTGCGCTCCTTTGCGGTTATATTATTTGCTTGTTCCGTTCTTGTCTTTCAAAACATTGGCTTCCGCAAAAATATTAGTACTGTTGTCACTCTGAGCGCAGGGAAGAGTCTCCTACAAAAGCGTTCACTGAGGCAAGAACTGTTTCTCAGGCTCACCCTGACACTCACGCTGCAAGGCTTCACTTCATTCAGCATAACAAAACCGCAAGCTTTTTCCTTTCTTTAAACCAAAAAACCAAGAGTTTTTAGTACTTTTACCCTATTCTTAGAGGGAAAAAAAAAGATGAATAAAAAGAAAGCAGAAGCAGAGCTAGAAATATACAAGGCAGATAATAAGGAAGATAAGCGTTTTTCTCCATTATCTTCCAGTGATATTTCGGCGGGATTTCCTTCTCCTGCAGATGATTATTTTGATAAAACGCTGGATTTAAATGAATATTTAATAAAAAATCCTGCTTCCAGTTTTTTATTGCGCGTAAAAGGCGATTCTATGGTTGATGCCGGTATTTTTGAAGGAGATATTGTGATTGTAGATAAAGCTCTGGAAGCTTCCAACGGTAAAATTGTTATTGCAATTGTTGATGGAGAGTTTACCATCAAAAGAATTATGGAGAAAAAGGGAAAGCTGTTTTTAAAAGCCGAAAACCCCAATTATAAAGCCATAGAAATTACCGAAGAAATGGATGTAAAAATATGGGGAGTTGTTTGTTATACCATTCACAAAACATAATGTCATATACTTACAAATACCCACGACCGATGTTATGCGTTGATATCGCCTTGATACAAAAGCAGTCAGGCAAAGAATCGAAAATTCTACTCATCAAAAGGAAAAATAAACCTTTCAAAGATAGCTGGGCTTTACCCGGAGGCTTTATGGATATGGATGAAAGACTGGATAAAGCTGCTTACAGAGAATTGGAAGAAGAAACATCGCTGAAAGACATTAAACTGAAGCGTTTTGATGTTTACGATAGCATTGGAAGAGATCCGCGGGGCAGAACAATCTCTATGGTATATTATGCTGTTGTAGAAAAGCAAAACATTAATGCAAAAGCAGGCGACGATGCTGCTGAAACATGCTTTTTTCCGCTCTCTCAATTACCCGAACTTGCCTTCGACCATAAAGTGATTATCCAAGATTTATTAAGATTTTTAGCCATCTAGTAAAAAGCATTTCTTTCTTATTTCCTGGCTTTTTGTTCTAAAAATAAATATATTTTGTAATATTGCATTAGAAAAGAAAGAGGAAAAAACATGAAGGTATCGGCTTCTATATATGCTAATTCCGGAAGGAATTTTACAGAGATGATTCAAGAGTTGGAAGAGCACGCTATTGATATGTTTCATGTTGATAGTAATGACAAACATGAGGTTTTTAAAGATATCGAAATCATCCGACAACATTCTGATAAATTAATTGATTTACATATCATTACCAACGAACCCGAAGCTTTTTTTGAGGAAATTGAAAAATACAAACCAGATTTTGTTACTTTTCAATATGAAAACATTAAAAAGAAACTGGAACTTCCAAAGATAGAGGGAGTAAAATTCGGACTTTCGATTATTGCCGATACTCCCAATGAAGAAATTGAAGAGCATATTGCAGCCTTTGATTTTATTCTTTTTATGGCAACTGTTCCAGGGGAAAGTGGAGGAGAATTTGACAAAAGAATTTTTAAGAAGATACTAAATTTTCAAAAAAAACATCCTGAAAAAAAGGTACATGTTGACGGTGGAGTCAACGGGGAAGTATCCTTTATCCTTCGTAATATGGGAGTTGATGTTGTTGTTTCGGGTTCCTATTTGTTTAAATTCAAAAAACTTGGCATTGCCATGTTGAATATTAAAGCAAATTTTATTGATTCGAAGTATAAATTGTCGGATTTTATGTGGGGAATGGATGATATTCCTGTTTTAGAAGAAAAAAAAGCGGATTTTTTGCACATTTTAGAGAAAATAGAAAACTATAAGTTCGGTTTTTGTTTAATTATCAATGAAGAAGGAATATTGAAGGGTATTATTACCAATGCTGATGTTAGAAAAGCATTGATAGATAATTTTTCACAATTGGAGCATATTAGCTTAACCGATTTGCTTAATACTAAACCGGTAATTGTAGAAGAAACGGCTAATGTTATTGAATTATTGAGTTTGGTTAAAAAACAAAGTTTCCCCATTTCCGTTTTACCTGTTGTAGATAGCAATAAAAAACTCACAGGTGTTGTTACATTTTTCAATTTAATTAAGGGTGAATTATGATTATTCATTTAAAAAAAGAAGTAAAAGAGGAAAAAGCTCTGAATTTGGCACAAGAAAACCAGGCTTTTCTACTAAAAAACGAGCAAGGATATGTTTTGGTAAACTCTTCTTCCATTAAAGAAATTTCTTCTTCTTTAACTGATTACGTAGCGGAATTTTTCGTTTTCCCAAATGATATGCAGCTAAGCAGCAGTGATTATTTATCCGGAAAAAGAACGATTCAACTTGGAGATATTCAATTAGGAGGGCAAAACAAAAACACTTTGTTAATGGCGGGACCTTGTTCTGTAGAAAGTGAAGATCAGATTAGAAAAACAGCATCTTTATTAAAAAGCTTAGACATAAAAGTCTTGCGTGCAGGGTCATATAAGCCAAGAACTTCGCCCTATAGTTTTCAGGGAATGGGTTTGCAAGGCTTGAAATTGCTTGATAAAATGCGTGAAGAATTTGGATTTAAGATTATCACAGAAGTTAGGGATTCAACGCATATTGACGAGATAATAGCTTATGCAGATATAGTGCAGATAGGAGCAAAATCCATGTATGATCACGGTATTTTGCGTAAATGTGGAAAGATACAAAAGCCGGTATTGCTAAAAAGAGGATTTGGAACAACGCTGCAAGAATTTGTTCAGGCTGCGGAATTTATTCTTTCCGGAGGAAATCCGAATGTGATTCTTTGTGAAAGAGGCATTCGTACTTTTGAAACTAAGACCCGTTTTAGCCTTGATTTGAGTGGTGTTGCATATTTAAAACACTACACAAATTTACCGATTGTGTTAGATCCCAGTCATGCAATGGGCTATGCTTACGGTGTTCCGGATTTGGCAAGAGCTTGTGTTGCCATGGGTGTGGAAGGTTTATTAATTGAAGTGCATCCTAATCCTGCTGTCGCTAAGTCAGATGCTTCACAACAACTTAACCATGAGGAATTTACTGCTTTATATCAAGATTTAAAAGCAGTGGCAGCTTCTATAAATTATAATTTGGTATAATGAATTTTTTAGCAGAAAACATTAGCTATTTACTGGAAACGCAGCCAGATTTGGCGAAGAAATTCCAGCAAAACTTTGACAAATTAGATTTGGAGAAGATAAGTATTAGTGATTTAGAACGAATCAGTGCCTTTTTTCAAAAAAGCATGGATGCATTGGTCAAACAAAAGATGAAAACGGATGCCCAAAAATTACCGCAAATAAAAATGCTGGTTTTGGATGTGGACGGAGTGCTAACTGACGGAGGCGTTTATTATAGCGAAAGTGGAGATGATGCAAAAAAATTCAATGTGAAGGATGGGATGGGAATTTTACAATTGCGAAAACGTAATTTTCCTGTTGGGATTATTAGTTCTAGTTTAAAAGCGGATTATATTGAACGTCGGGCAGCAGATTTGAAAATAGAGCATATTTATGTTGGCAAAGTAGAAAAGCTCAGCATAATTAAAGAATGGTGTCGCGAATTAGGAATAGCAAAGGAGCAAATTGCATATATCGGCGACGATATTAACGATAAAGAGATTATGCAATATGTAGGTATTTCTGCATGTCCTAATGATGCGGTTGACAGCATTAAAGCTTTATGTTCCATTGTTTTAAACAATAATGGAGGGATGGCTTGTGTTCGAGAATTTATTGATAAATTTATTGTTTAACGGCAAAAAAGCATAAAAAAAAACTCCGAAATAATTTCGGAGTTTTTTGGTTTTATTTAATTTCAAAAACATTTCCATGCCTTAACAAATCGTCCACAGATTTAATCTTAGAACTTTCTTGTGCAGCTTCAATTTGTCTTTCTAACAAATCTTCATAGACGGTACAATCATAAGATCTGATAACTCCAAGAGCGACAGGAAAATCAGGGAGTGTCATTCTGCAAAGCATAAAGTGAACCGTAGGGTCTTGCGCTTTAGCGTCATGAACAAGTATGTCTTTT
>CAZJZP010000203.1:0-4473 GCA_964550505.1 uncultured Prolixibacteraceae bacterium
CAATTCGGGTGTTAAAACCCATTATCCGCTTTGAATTTAACAGCATTGATGAATATTATGAGAACATCCATGCGTATCCTTGGGAAGAGCTTTTGCACTTGCAAGATAGTTTTTCTATCGATCCCGTTGTGCACCGTAGCAGTTTTTTCACTAATTCTATTTTTGCTTCACACAAGGCGAAAGATGCTATTGTTGACCGATTTTACAAAAAATACGATTTGCGACCTTCAGTTAATAAATATAATCCTGATTTGTACATTAACGTTCATGTAAACGACCGAAAATGCAGCATTTCTATCGACAGCTCAGGAGAACCACTTTTCAAAAGAGGCTATCGTATGCAAGTTGCGGAAGCTCCACTTAACGAAGTCTTGGCTTCGGGAATGTTGTTGCTGACAGGCTGGGAAGGACAGCATAATTTTGTAAATCCGATGTGCGGTTCAGGTACCTTAGCGATTGAAGCTGCAATGATTGCTAAAAATATTCCTGCCGGAAAATACCGCAAAGACTTCGCATTTATGCATTGGCGCGATTTTAATCCTTCTCTGTGGAGAGAAGTGAAAGAAGAAGCATTCCTCAACAAAAGAGAGTTTGATGCCTTTATCTTTGCTTCTGATCTGTCAGATAAAGCAATTGCTGCCACTAATGAAAATATCAAAGCGGTCGGTTTGGAAGAAGATATTGTGGTGGAAAAAGCAAACTTCTTGAGTTATGAGCCTGCTGCTGACCCCGGACTTTTAGTGATTAATCCTCCTTATGGTGAACGAATTAAGCTGGAAGACAGCATCAAAAGCTATCAAAAAATCGGAGATGTTTTAAAACAAAAATATACTGATTACACTGCATGGATTATCAGTTCTGACTTAGAAGCAATAAAAAAAATCGGTTTACGCTCAACAAAAAAGCATATTTTATACAACGGTTCCTTAGAATGCCGTTTTATTCAATACGATATTTTTTCAGAAAACAATTAAAACTACAAATATGGATCTTATTCATCATATTGGAGTATTTACTTCAGGGGGCGATTCTCCTGGAATGAACGCAGCAATTCGAGCAGTTGTCAGAACTGCATTGTATAATCAAATTAAGATTAGCGGAATCCGTTTTGGCTATCAGGGTTTGATAAATAATGATATTATTGAAATGGACCACAAAGCTGTTGCTAATATTATTCAGCGAGGCGGAACTATTTTAAAAACAGCACGTTGCGAAGCTTTCAAGACAGATGAAGGCATGCAAAAAGCCTATGAAAACTGCGTACAACACGGGATAGATGCTTTAGTTTGTATTGGCGGTGACGGAAGTTTTCGTGGAGCGAATGCTTTTAGCAAAAAATTTAATATTCCCGTAATAGGTATCCCTGGAACTATTGACAATGATATGTTCGGAACAGATAACACCATCGGTTACGATACTGCCTTAAACACCGTAGTGGAAGCGGTTGATAAAATCCGTGATACTGCCAGTTCTCACAGCAGATTGTTTTTTATCGAAGTGATGGGAAGAGATGCTGGTTTTATTGCTTTGCGAAGTGGAATTGCCGTTGGTGCAGAAGCTATTTTAGTTCCAGAAACAGAAACCCATATTGATGAATTGATAGAATTGCTCAAACACGACCGAAGAAAGAACAAAACTTCAGGAATAATAATAGTTGCCGAAGGAGATGACGCCGGTGGTGCTTTTGAAGTAGCAAATAAAGTGAAAGAAAAATTCACGGAATATTCCACCAGAGTGAGTGTTTTAGGTCATCTTCAGCGAGGAGGAAGCCCCAGCTGTGCCGACAGAGTTTTGGCAAGCAGATTGGGACAAGCTGCCGTTGAAGCTCTTATCCATAAGAAATCGAATATTATGGTGGGAATCGTTAACAGAGAAATTAAATACACCAAACTGGAAAAAGCAGTTAAACATCACAATAGTATTAATAAAGACTTATTAGAAACAGCACGGATTTTATCCCTTTAAGACATTATGGAACGCATCAGTTTATTTGTTCAAATAATCTTACCAATACCGGTAAAAGGAGTTTTTACCTATCGCGTTCCTTATGAATTAAATGATACTGTTGAAATCGGCAAAAGAGTTTTGGTACCCTTCGGTAGAAAGAAAATTTATAGTGGCATTATACGTGGCATTACAGATAGTGTCCCTAAAGATTTTCAGGCAAAATTCATGCTGGGAATGATTGATGATTTCCCTATTCTTAGCGAAAAAGATTTTCGTTTTTGGGAATGGCTAAGTGATTATTATATGTGCAATCTCGGCGAAGTGATGAACACCGCTTTGCCTTCGGGACTGAAATTAAGCAGCGAAACACAATTAGTTATCAGTCCTTCTTTTGACGGGGATTTGTCAGGATTAAACGAAAAAGAAAGAAGTATTATTGAAGCCTTGGGTTATCAAAAAAGCCTGGATTTATCAACTGTTGAAAGTATTTTAGAGCAAAAAAAGATTTTCCCCATAATCAATACGATGGTGGAGAAAGGGATTTTAATACTGAAAGAAGAGGTTTTTGACCATTACCGTCCGAAAAAGGAAAAGTATATTGCTATTCGTCCCGAAATTGCAACAAAAGAAAAGAAGATTGAAAAAGCCTTGGATGAGCTCAACAAAAGAGCCTATAAGCAAATGGAAGTTTTTATGAGCTTGCTTCGCGATGGGGATAAAAACAAGCATTTTCAATTGCGTAAAGATAAACTCTTAGCAGCAGCCAAAGCAAGCAACGCCCAAATTACTGCAATGGTAGAGAAAGGACTTATTTGGGAAGAAGAAATGGTAATAACTCGACTGACCGAATACCAACAAAGCGAAGAAATTGAAAGTATATTGCTTAATCCTGAACAACAAAATGCACTAACAGCAATTCAAGAAAGCTTTGCGAAAAAACAAACAGTATTATTGCACGGCATTACCGGAAGCGGAAAAACAGAAATCTATATTCATCTGATTGAAAAGGCGATACAAGAAGGAAAACAAGTTTTATATCTATTGCCCGAAATTGCATTAACGACACAAATTATTCAACGTTTAAAAAAGTATTTCGGTAAAAAACTAGGTGTTTTTCATTCGCGTTTCAACAAAAACGAAAAGATTGAAATTTGGCAAAAAATCAATCGTAATGAATACAGTGTGATCATCGGAGCACGCTCGGCTGTTTTTCTTCCTTTCAAAAAACTGGGACTAATCATCGTTGATGAAGAACACGATAATTCTTTTAAGCAATACGAACCTGCACCACGATATCATGCGAGAGATGCAGCCGTTTATCTTGCGGGCAGTTCCGATGCTGCTATTATCTTAGGCACAGCCACTCCTTCTTTGGAGAGTTTTTATAATGCAAAATCCGCAAAATATGCTTTAGTAAGCCTCAACAAACGTTTTGGAAAAGCTGTAATGCCCGAGATTTTGGTCGCAGATATGGAAAAGGAAACACGACAACGGACAAAAAAATCCCATTTTTCTTCCCTGCTTTTAGAAGCAATGAATGAAGCATTAGAAAAGAAGGAACAAATAATTCTTTTCCAAAACAGAAGGGGTTTTGCCCCTCGTATTGAATGCAGCAGTTGTCAGTGGATGCCGCAATGCAAACATTGTGATGTGTCTTTGGTTTATCATAAACAGGCAGATTTTCTGAAATGCCATTATTGCGGTTTTTCTCAAAAACTACCTGAAAAATGCCCTGAATGTGGAAGCACGAAATTGCAGCTTAGGGGTTTTGGTACAGAAAAAATTGAGGACGAACTTCCTTTGTTTTTCCCAAAAGCAACAGTAAAGCGGATGGATTTAGACACTACACGACGTAAAACTGCTTACCAACAAATTATTCAGGATTTCGAAGAACGGAAAATCGATATTCTTATCGGTACGCAAATGGTTACTAAAGGATTGGATTTTAATAATGTAAGTCTTGTCGGTATTCTTAATGCAGACAATATGATTAATTATCCCGATTTTCGCTCTTTTGAGCGCAGTTTTCAGATGCTTTTACAAGTGAGCGGACGTGCAGGAAGAAGAGAAACGAAAGGGAAAGTGATTATTCAATCTTACCGTCCTCACCACGATGTTATTCGCTTTGCAGTGGAAAGTGATTACGAAAAAATGTATCGCACTCAAGTTTTAGAACGCAGGAATTTTCTCTATCCTCCCTTCTGCAGAATGATAAAAATCAGCTTAAAACATAAAGACAAAGATAAACTCAACAGCTGTGCACGGGATTTGGTTTTTCATTACAGAAAAATATTTGGAAAGCGCGTATTAGGACCGGAATATCCTTTGGTGAGCAGAATCCGAAGTTTGTATATTAAAGATATTCTGATAAAATTGGAGCAAGGAACATCCTTATCGAAAGCAAAAACAAAATTGATAGAAATAGCTGATAATCGGTTACAACAAGCTGATTTTAAAAGCATTCGTATTAGCTACGATGTGGATCCGGTATGATGTTATCAAAGAGTCTTTTGATAATTTACAGTG
>CAZJZP010000204.1:0-4463 GCA_964550505.1 uncultured Prolixibacteraceae bacterium
TAAAATGGATGATAAATGGACTTTTGGTGCCAGTGTAATAGATTTGGGTTATATCCGATTTAAAGGAGAAGAAAATACCAGAAGCTTTAAAAGTATTAATCCAGAAGGTAGTTTTACTTTTCAGGGAATAGATATTAATGATTATCTCAACAAACCAGATTCTGTTGTTGAAGAAAATATGGATAATTTCTTGGATTCTATTGTGGATATTTTTGATTTGGATACGCTTAAATCACCATATTCTTATCCTTTAAATACTAAAATTTATTTGTCAGCAGCTTATGAACTAACGGATAAAGACCGATTTTCTGCATTAGCAAAATTTGAGTTTTGGAACGGTAAATTGCATCCATCTGGAATGCTCTCTTATAACCGGAAATTTGGGAAAATCCTTAGTCTAACTGCTAATTACAGTGTTAGTAATTATGATTATTTTAATCTGGGATTAGGATTCAATGTGAATTTAGGACCTTTCCAAATGTATTTAGTAACGGACAATGTTATTGATCCAATCATTCACACACGCTACTCATGGATGGAGGACGGAGAAAGAGAAGATATTACTGTTCCTAAAAGGATGAAGTATATTAATGCGCATTTTGGAATTAATTTCATCTTTGGCTATAAGGAAAAAGTATATGCTCCAATAATTAATTAAAGAGCCCTTTTCCCTTTAAAGCAATTTTTTGACCGGTAACAACTTTACTACCCTCTTCAATATTATTGTATTTATAGAGTTTTTTAAGCTTAACTCCATATTTTTGAGAGATATCACGCAGGCTTTCTTCGTTTTGCACAATATGAAATTCCTGTTCTCCTTTGTTACGCTTCGGTTGAAGATAAATCCTGTCGCCTTCTTCAATTTTATCATGTTTTTCTAAATCATTGTAGCGTAATATTTGCCATGGCATCATATCAAAAGCAAAAGCAATGCTTTCGTAGCTGTCTCCTTTTTCTGCAATAGTATATTTTATTCTGTTAAAACTAGACTCGTATCGTTCTTTTGTAAATCTGACTTCTTGTCCTTTGTCGTTATCCTTGCCATTCTCTTTATTTGATTCTTGTTGATGATTATCATCTTCTGTGATATCTGTATTGGAGTATGCAATATAATTATCAGTTACCAAAATATCAATTTCATAGAGTTTATACTTTTCAATAATCTCTATCAGCCTATTAGCATAAGTAGGACTAGTAGCGTAACCTGCTTTTTTTAGACCATGAGCCCAGCCTTTATAATCTGTAACTTCCAGAAGAAATAAATCAGCATATCGTTTTCGTTCTGTTAGAAAAAGAGAATGATCGGAAAAGGATTCTTCTGGACTTTTATATTTTCTGAAACACTCATTTATTTCATCATCATCAATATAATAGCCATCACCCTCCCAGTCCTTATGGCATTTTATTCCAAAATGATTGTTTGCATATCTCGCCAATTCACTGTTTCCATAACCAGATTCTAATATCCCTTGAGCCATTGTAATACTTGCAGGAATTCCAAATTCTATCATATTTTTGATGGCAATATGCTTGTAAGTGTTGATGTATTCTTGAACGCTGAGTTTATTGGAAACAGAAGATACTTGTTGAGAATAAGTGTTGAAAAATAAGCTACTGAAGAAAACAACGATAAGGAGTTTTTTTATTTCTAGGCTTTTTATAATCATTGCAGCATTCATTATATATATCACTTTAATTTACAAATATACAATCAATGAGGCTTGAAAAACTTTTTATAAAAAAAAACTATTCACAAGACTTTGTTATTATTTTTGCATATGCAAACAAAAGAATTACTATTAAAGTATTTTGATTATATCTCGGACGAAAAGCTGGCTAAACTTGCTGAATTGAATGCCTTGTATTCAGAATGGAATCAAAAAATCAACGTAATTTCACGAAAAGACATAGCAAATTTTGATGAAAGACATTTACTGCATTCGCTTAGCATTGCGAAAATAATTTCTTTCAAAGCAGGAACAAAAATTATGGATGTGGGGACTGGTGGTGGATTACCAGGGATTCCACTGGCAATTCTTTTTCCCGAAGCTGATTTTTTATTGGTAGATTCTATTGGAAAAAAATTGAAGGTAGTGGATGATATTTGTGCGCAATTGCATATTGAAAATGTACAAACAAAACATGATCGAGCAGAAAATATACCTCAAAGCTTTGATTTTATTATAAGCAGAGCGGTTAGTAATATCCCGCTTTTTATGTCTTGGGTGCAATATAAAATCAAAAAAGAAGCTTTCAATGAATTAAAAAATGGCGTGCTGTATATTAAAGGAGGGGAAGTGGAAGAAGAAATGAAGGCAATAAAACAGCAAAGCAAAACCTATGCTATCAGTGATTTTTATGAAGAAGAATTTTTTAAAACCAAAAAAATTCTACACATCTTTTAATGCTATTTATTATTTTAATTTGCCTTTTCTAGAAAAAAATGTACTTTAGCAAACCGTTAATTTTATTTATTAATCAAATAAATCTATTCAGATGAAAACAAAAACAATAAAAGATTCCGCTGCCATGAGGTGGATGGTTTTAATTTTAGTTAGTGGATTAATGATGGCTACATACTGGTTTCAGGATTTCTTTTCCGGTTTGAAAGGAATGATGGAAGTAGAATTTGGCTTTAATAGTGAAGAATATGGACGATTGATTGGATTGACAACAATTGCCAATATGTTTGGTATGATTATTCTTGGAGGAATGGTTTTAGATAAGTGGGGTGTTCGTATCGCTGGTTTAGCCTTTGGAGGTTTAGCTGTTTTAGGTGGTGCAATCACCGCAATGGGAGCTTCAGGAGTTTTTGGAGATGATAAAAGTACACAATTAACCATGATGATTATTGGTCGTATTCTCTTTGGATCAGGATTGGAGGTTGTTTGTGTGGTTGCCACAACTACTATGGTAAAATGGTTTAAAGGTTATCAATTAGCATTGGCAATGGCTATTAATATGGGATTTGGGCGTTTAGGCTCCGCCATGGGTATTGCCTTATCACCAGATATCAGTGGAACAGTTGCTCCGGCTGTGGTTTTTGCTGCAGGATTACTCGGTGTTACTTTCTTGATGTTTATCATTTACGTTTTCTTTGATATTAAATTAGATAGGCAATTAAAAGCAGTGAAAAAAGCGGAAGCACTGCAAAATCCAGATGCCAAGCAAGAGGAAGATGAGGAATTCAAATTCTCCGATCTTTTCAAGCTTATTAAGAATCCTTCTTTTATTTATATTACCCTGCTTTGTGTTTCATTCTACGCAGCAGTTTTCCCCTTTATTCAGTATGCTCCGGATTTGTTGATTAACAAGTTTGGTTTTACGGATAAATTGCCTGAAGCCGCTAATTTTACTATCGGAGGTAGTGTGTCTTTAGGAACAGCAGTGATTTATGTGGGTTTATTTATTTATGCACTTTTATTTTCTATGGTGCCACCCAAAATGAAAAGTATGTCGACAAAAATACTGTCTTTGGTTATTATTTTGGGCTCTTTTGCAATGTTCGCCTACTTATTAAGAGATGTATTAAACCTTTGGTTTCAAAATGGTTCAAAAACGGCGAGCTTAATACCTCTGGGAACAATAATTTTTACCCCAATTTTTGGAAATTTTGTTGATAGAAAAGGGAAAGCCGCTTCTTTAATGATTCTTGGCTCTTTATTACTGATTTTTGCCCACTTATCACTTTCGATTTTCAATAATGTTGTGTTAGCTTATTTTGGGTTATTAGCATTAGGTATTGCATTTTCTTTGGTGCCAGCAGCAATGTGGCCTTCTGTTGCTAAGATTGTTCCACAGAAACGATTGGGAACAGCATATTCAACTATGTTTACCGTTCAGAATTGGGGCTTAGGTTTATTTTTCTGGGGAATTGGAGCATTATTATATAAAGTTAATCCTGCTGTTGTTAAGGCTATTGCGGATACAAGAGAAATGTTGACAAATCAAGGGATGAATCCGGATCAAGTAGGAAATGCTATAAAGGATATGCAATTAAAAGGTGATCTTCCTTTCTACGATTACACCATTCCAATTTTTATCTTAGTAATTTGTGGTGTAATTTCCATATTCTTGTCCTTTAAATTGAAACAAGCTGACCGCAGACAAAATTTTGGATTGGAATTGCCTTCTATTAAAGAGGAAAAAGAAGAAAAATAATAATAAAAAATAACAACTATGAGTGAAATTAAAAATTTAGAACCAAAAGCGTTGTGGAATCGCTTTTATGATTTGACACAAATTCCACGACCTTCCAAAAAGGAAGCAAAAGCTGTAGAATATTTGCTGAATTTTGGCAAAGAACATGGTTTGGAAACCTTTACAGATAAGGTTGGTAATGTTATTATCAGAAAGCCGGCAACTCCTGGAATGGAAAACAAAAAAGGCGTTGTATTGCAAAGCCATATTGATATGGTGCCTCAGAAAAACAGTGATGTGAATCACGATTTTGAAAAAGATCC
>CAZJZP010000205.1:0-4353 GCA_964550505.1 uncultured Prolixibacteraceae bacterium
CACATGATTTAGGGAATATATTGGTAATTGCACTTACGTTTGCTCTTTTTGCAATAGCACTTTTTACTACGGATTTACTCAAAGATTTATTACTTGAAGCAGGAGTTTTATTGGTTTCCATTAAAATTATCATGATGAACCGTTCTACAGCTATTGCAAATAGAGAAATATTGGATAAATTAGATGAAATTAATGAAAAACTTATGCAAGATAGAAACTAGTATAATTGATTTCGTTTAAAAAATGGAATAAAGCAAGCCTTTTTATCTTACGCCAAAAACCAAACGCATGGTAATAGAAGCTGTTTTAAATCTAGAACTAGTGTTATACGTGCCGCCCCAGGAATATTCTTCATTGGAATTTTGTGCTGTAATTTGAAAAATTCCCATTCGTGCACTTTTTAGTGCAGCAAGTTTTGCGCCGGCATTATCTGCAATGTTTTCCGCTCTGATACGTGCGTCTTCTGTTGCTGCGGCTATCATTTCAATTTTCAACTCTGGTAGTTTTGTGTAATAATATTGTGGTCGATTAGAAACAAATTCCACGCCTTTGTGAATCAATTCTGTGATTTCACGCGATAGTTTTTCGATTTTATCTACTTCATTGGATTCAATTTCAACTGTTTGTACCAAACGATAGCCCGCAAATTCAGAATGCGAGTTTCCGTTATCGTCATAAGTATATTTGAAATCTTTATTGATATCAACAGATGAAAAAACGATTTCATCGGTATTCACTTTTTTGGATTTCAGGTAGTCTAAAACAATTTCTCTGTTGGCATTTAATCCCTCGTAAGCGGTTTCTAAATCAAAATTATGAGTAGAATAAGAACCCCTCCAAACAATCAAATCGGATTCAAAATTCTTTTCTCCCAAGCCAGTTACTTCAATCGTATCGTTAGATTGATGACGGTTTTTATAGCTTTGAGTAATTAAAATAATGCCAATGATAATACAAAGGCTAATAATAATTGTGTTGAGGTGTTTTTCTATTTTCATCTTTGTTTTTTTTTACAAATATAGGTATATTAATAGTAGAAATGCTAATTTAAGTCTTTTATTTATTGGATTACTCTTCTGCACCGAAATCAATTTTGGTATTTTGTAAAAAGGCAATGCTTTTGTGGATGTTTTCAGAAAGAATCACTCCATCTTTTTCTACAAAATCAACTTTTTGACGATATTCGTTTAGAAATGCTTCTAAAAAGGGAGATGTTTTTTGTGGTCTTCTAAATTCTAAGGCTTGTGCAGCATTCATCAACTCGATTGCCAAAATTTGCTCCAGATTATTCACTACTTTCCATGCTTTGGTAGCTGCATTAGCACCCATACTCACGTGATCTTCTTGACCTTGTGAAGATTCGATAGAGTCAACAGAAGCAGGAGTGCAGAGTTGTTTGTTTCTGCTAACAATAGATGCAGCGGTATATTGTGGAATCATAAAACCTGAATTCAAACCAGCTTCTTTGCTTAAGAAAGCAGGCAATCCTCTTTTGCCTGAAATGAGTTTATAGGTTCTTCGTTCAGAAATACTGCCTAATTCTGCTGATGCAATGGCCAAATAATCTAATGCTAAAGCCAAGGGTTGTCCGTGGAAATTCCCAGCGGAAATAATCAAATCTTCTTCAGGAAATACGCAAGGATTGTCCGTTACAGAATTTATTTCTGTTTCTAATACTCCTTTAATAAAACAAAGACTGTCTTTTGTTGCTCCATGAACTTGGGGAATGCAACGGAATGAGTAAGGATCCTGAACTTCTTTTGGAGAAGATTGATTAATCTCGCTGTCTTTTAATAAATGTAAAAATCTACGTGCTGTTTGGATTTGTCCTTTATGCGCTCTGATTTCATGCACCAAAGGATGGAAAGGATCTATTCTACCATAGAATGCATCCAAGGAAAGCGCTCCAATAATATCTGCTAAGTCGGTAAGTCGTTGAGCTTTGATAAATGATGCAACCCCAAAGGCACTCATAAATTGTGTACCGTTGATTAAAGCCAAACCTTCTTTTGACTCCAGAGCTGAAGCTTCCCAAAGTCCTTTTTGTATAAGCTCTTGACAGGAGAAGACTTCCCCCTTATAGTTTAATTTACCTTCGCCAATTATTGGCAAAGACATATGTGCTAAAGGTGCTAAATCTCCCGAAGCTCCCAAGGATCCGTGTTCATAAACCAAGGGAAGCATTTCTCTATTATACATTTTCAGAAGCTGTTCTACCGTTTTAACTGTTGTGCCGGAATTACCATAAGATAATGCATGTGCTTTTAACAGCAGCATTAGTTTTACAATTTCCTGAGGAATAGTTTCTCCTGTTCCACAAGCATGCGAACAAAGTAAATTATCTTGTAGCCTTTGTAGTTCGTTAAAAGATATTTGTGTATTACATAATGAACCAAAGCCAGTATTAATCCCATAAAAAATTGCATCGTCCTGCTTCATTTTTTTATCAAGAAAACTACGCGCTTTATTAAGTTGTGTTATTGCTTCTTCTGATAATTTTAACTGATACTCGTTTGATAATAAGCTTTTTACGATATCGATAGATAGGAAATGATTGCTGATATAAAATATTTTATCCATGAGTTATTATTTTTGTATTGAAAACTAAAAAAAAAAGAACCTTAGTTGAGTTTTTGACTAAAACATTCCGCTTCGATTAATTTGTATAAGAAAATAGAGTATCCAGTTTTGTAGCATGATAAAGACCTTAAAAGAGCAAATATATAAAATCTATTAAAAGCAAAAAAATATTCATCTGCATTTGTTTTTTTTATATTTTTGAAAAAATTAGATGAAAGTGTTTTTCAATTATTTATTATTTATATTACAAAATTAAAAGGCGATGAAAACAATATATGACAGAACACAGTATGGTCTTTTTATGATGCTGATACCAATTCCATTTATTGCATTATTATGTTTGGCATATTTTTTAGAATGGGGAGAAGAACCGTTAAGCCCAGCTTTGTTTTATATTTTGCTCGTTGTCTTTCTTTTCCTATCTTTATTGTTTTATAAATTAAGAATTCGTATTCACGATAAAGGCATGCTGTTGACTTATGGGATTGGAATTATTCGTATCCCTTTGTCTTTTGATAAGATAGAAAGTATTTCCAAAGAAAACGTTTCCTTTATTAAAAGTTTAGGAATTAGAATTACCCGCTCTGGTTATTTGTATGCTATTGAGGGAAAAGAGGTAATTCGCATTAACTACATCAAAGCAGGAAAAACAAAATCCCTGAGAATAGGAAGTAAAGACAGGGAAAATCTTATAGCTGTTTTAGAAAACCAATTTAAAAACAAATAATATGGAAAATCAAAACTCACTATCCTTAAAAAAGTACTTTTTCACCTTGAACATTGTCTTTTTTGCCTTTGTAGTCCAACAATTAGTTATAGCTGCTATAATGTATGTCCTTTTTACTTTTGGAACGGAATTTGGCTCTATTGTTGACAGTAGTTTAGACAATATTTTACTTATTGTTGTTAGTGCATTTTTGTTTGGCGGTATTTTTATGTCGCATTTTTTGGGCAAACTTTTTCTGCAGGGCTTAAAAAATCAAAATCTATTGAAGAAAAAACTTAGGTCTTACCAAACTTTAGTTATTATTAGACTTGCCATGTTGGAAATTCCAGGTTTTTTTGCTTTAATTTTATTTGGAATGACAGGCAATAATCTGTTTTTACTTCCAGCAGTGATTACCGTTATTTTGTTCTTTCTTTTTAAGCCGAGCAAAGCAAAACTTGTTGCAGAATTGCAATTAAATCACGAAGAAAAGGCTTTAATAGACGATCCGAATACGGTACTGTAGTTTTTTACTTCAAATGTGATAAGAGTTCTTCCTTTTTGATTGGGATTTGTTCCCCTGTTAGCATATTTTTTAAGCTGAGCATATTATCCTGCATTTCTTTTTCCCCGACAATAACTACCCACGGAATATTCTTATTGTTAGCATATTGCATTTGCTTTTTCATTTTTGCAGTGTCGGGATATAGTTCAGCAGCAATAGCATTTTTTCGTAATTCTTGCAGTATAGGCAATAAATAGGCTGCTTCCTTTTCTCCGAAATTAACAAAAAACACTTGTGTATTATTGCTGTTCTGACTAGGGAAACGATTCAAGTCTTCCATTACCTCATAAATTCTATCAGCACCAAAAGAAATGCCCACTCCGGAAATATCTGCTAAACCAAAAATGCCTGTCAAATCGTCGTATCTTCCGCCACCACAAACACTCCCGATATTTTTTTCTGTAGAAACCACTTCGATAATTGTTCCGGTGTAATAATTCAAGCCACGGGCAAGTCGTAAATCAATTTCAACATCATTTAATAAGTCAAAATCTTTCAAATA
>CAZJZP010000206.1:0-1250 GCA_964550505.1 uncultured Prolixibacteraceae bacterium
CATCGTTTTAGTGTGTTTATGTATTCTTACCTGACGTTCTTTATTTGGAATTTACTTACAACATGGTGGATTTATTATGCTTCTTTCTTTGGAGCAGCAATGGCGGTAGTTTTCAATTCACTTTTTATGGCCATGGTTTTCCATATCTACCATATAAGCAAAAAACATATTTATCAGCATAAAAAAGGATGTTTTCTCTTAATTATTTTTTGGTTGGGCTTTGAATATTTGCACTTGCATTGGGAACTTTCATGGACATGGCTTACCTTAGGAAATGGTTTAGCCAGATGGCATCAAATTATTCAATGGTATGAATTTACTGGTGTTTTTGGTGGTAGTTTATGGATTTTATTGTCTAACCTTTTGCTTTTCAGAATATTACTAAGCTTGTTTAGTAAGGGTACAAACGATAAAAAACTCTTTCTTCGTTTTACATTGCTGTTTTTTATTTGGGTACTTCCTGTTTTGTTATCATTTATAATGTATAATAATTATAAGGAAAATGATGAAGCTGTTAATATCGTTATTATTCAACCCAATAACGATCCTTACACTGAACAATATACTTTGGAAACAACAGAAATTGTAGATAAGATAAAACGTTTATCAGCAGAAAAAATTACCAAAGGAACAGACTTTATTCTTTGTCCCGAAAGTGTTTTGCAAGAGGGGATTTGGCAAGATAGAATCCAGCATTCTCAAGGCTTGAATATGATTAGAGAATGGTTGCGAGAAAAGCATCCCGACCTAACAACAATTATCGGAGGCTCTAGTTTTAGAATCCATGAAGAAGGCGAAGAACATACGGTAGCAACACGTGAATTGTATGATGGTACGTATTACGAGGCTTTTAATACTGCTTTTATTATTGATACTTCCATGAATGTTCCCATTTATCACAAATCCAAATTTGTGGTAGGTGTCGAGCATATGCCTTTTAAAAAGCTAATAAAACCAATTGAAAAGTTTGCAATCGATTTGGGAGGGACAGTTGGAAGCCTCGGTGTTAGTAAAGAAAGAGATGCTTTTGTAATCCCTTCTGCCGATAGCTGCAAAGTTTCTCCAATGATTTGTTATGAATCTATTTATGGCGAATTTGTTACTGGTTTTGTAAAAAACGGCGCGGAATTGCTCTTTATCATGACAAATGACGGATGGTGGGAAGAAACAGGCGGACACCGACAGCATTTTATTTATGCTAAACTCAGAGCAATAGAATGCAGAAGAAGTATTGCGCGCTCAGCAAATAC
>CAZJZP010000206.1:1350-4353 GCA_964550505.1 uncultured Prolixibacteraceae bacterium
ACTCTGCGAGAAATATTACTTAATAATTCATAAGGAATAGTTTTGATAGCGGAAGCCAAATCGTTTATTTGCCTGTCTTCGCCAAAAACAATCACAGTATCGCCTTCTTTTGCAGGAATATCAGTAACATCAAGCATGCACATGTCCATACAAACATTCCCGATAATTGCAGCTTTTTTATTTTTTACAAAACAATGACCGACAGTATTGCTAAATGCACGACTCAATCCATCCGCATAGCCGATTGGAATAGTGGCAATTATTGTATCTTTCGTTGCTTTTCCTTGTAAATTATAGCCTATGCTTTCCCCTTTTTGGATTGTTTTAATTTGAGAAATATGGGTTTTCAATTTTCCTACTTGTAATAATTCTTCTTGAATATCTGCTTCGTTGCTTATACCATACAAGCCTATTCCTAAGCGCACCATGTCCATTTGATATTCGCTGTAACGATTAATCCCTGAAGAGTTAAGGATATGATAATCAATCGGATAATTGAAGTTTTTGCGGAAGATTTCTTTTGTTTTTTCCAGCTTTTCAATTTGCTTTAATGTAAAATCTTTGTATTTTGAATTATCGCTGGCAGCTAGATGAGAAAATACGCTTTGAATCTGAATGTTTTTCTTTGGTAGCAGCATTTGGATTAATTTATCAATTTCTTCAGCTTCAAAACCCAAACGATGCATGCCAGTATCAATTTTAATATGGATTTTTACTTCGTCTTTATCGGAAATAGTCTGTAGCAGTTGTTTTAGAATGCGAAAACTGTATATTTCTGGTTCCAATTGATATTTAATGCAGGATAGTAGCCCTTCGTTTTCGGGATTCATAATCATAATCGGAGTTTTGATTCCCGCTTTTCGCAATTCAACACCTTCATCAATATAAGCTACTGCAATGTAGTCAATTTTATGAAATTCAAGCAATTTTGCAATTTCATAGCTTCCGCTTCCGTAAGAAAAGGCTTTTAACATTGCCATAATCTTGGTGTTTTTATCCAGTTTGTTGCGGAAATAGTTGAGATTATGAACTAAGGCGTTTAAGTTTATTTCAAAAACTGTTTCGTGGCTTTTTTCCTGTAGTTCTTTGCTGATATTTTCAAAAGCAAAAATCCTGGCAGCTTTAAGTAAGATGTTTTCATTCTGAAAATCATTAAAAGCATATTCATCAATAAATTCATCCGTAGTTTTGAAAAAATACTTCTTTTTTAAATCGAATAAAGCTTGTTGTTGCTTAATTTCATTACCAATTCCAATAAGTTTACTTATACCTCTTTCTTTTATCATCTTAGCAACTTCACCATAAAGTTCTTCCGCTTCTCTACCACTTTGTAGAATATCGGATAGGATAAGTGTTTTTTTCTGGTTTTGACTTTGTTGTTTTTGAAAATCCAAGGCAATTTCCAATGATTTGATATCAGAATTATAGTAATCGTTAATAATTGCACAATTATTAATGCCGTTTTTCATTTCCAGTCGCATAGCAACAGGAGTTAAATGGAGCATTCTTTTGCTGATTTCTTGCGGAGAATATTGTTGGAGCAACATAAACGCCCAACAATGAATTGCATTTTCGATGGATGCATCATCGGTAAAAGGAATGCATATTGATAGCTGTTTCTGATGATGAATTGCAGTGATTTCACATTGTTTCTGTTTTTTCTTAATATCAATTATTTGAAGCGTAGCATCTGCTGTTTTTCCCCAAGAAAAAATCTTGATTTTTTCAGGCAATGATGATTGAATAAGACTTTGGTGTATTTGACTGTAATCACTGCAATATATTAAATGTTCAACAGCCGTAAAAAGTTTTAATTTTTCACCAACCTTATGTTTTTTATTAAAGAAATTTTCATCGTGAGCACTTCCGATATTAGTAAAAATACCGATTGTTGGCTCTATGATTGCTTTTAAAGCTTGCATTTCATCAACTTCAGAAATTCCAGCTTCGAAAACTGCCATTTGGTGTTCCTTTTTCATTTCAAGAACTGAAAGCGGAACTCCAATTTGAGAATTATAACTTTTAGGACTACGAATTACCCGTAAATCTTTATAAAGCAATTGGTAAAGCCATTCTTTTACGATAGTTTTTCCGTTACTACCGGTAATTCCAACTACAGGAATGCTGAATTTTTGTCGATGATACGCAGCGAGCAACTGAAGAGCTTTTAGCGAGTCTTTAACAACTAAAAAAACAGCTTTTGGGTAGTTTTCAATATTAATCCCATCATTGCTAATGACAAAAGCATGAATCCCTTTATTATAAAGATCAGGAATAAATTCATGTCCATCATGTCTTTTCCCTTTAATAGCAATGAAAATGGTGTTGCGTACTGTCTCACTATTTCGACTGTCAAGAAGGATGTGCTCAACTTCTGCGCATATTTCGGGATGAATTATGCGTTCGGCTTTAATAATTTTCGCAATATCTTTTACTGCATATTTATGCATTGGATTTCTGCTTATTAGGTTGTTTGTTGTTTTTTTCGATTTCTGCTTTTTGTAATGGGTTTTCTGAAATTTCTTTCATCAACTGTCTGTTTTTGTAAATGTCTAGCCCCAAAAATAAAGCTGAACGGAAGGAGTGTGGAGAAGCCATATTTCGACCAGCCAATTCATAAGCTGTTCCATGAGCAGGAGAGGTTCTGACAAATTCCAATCCAGCAGTGAAATTAACACCTCCGTCGAAGGCTAATAATTTGAAAGGAATTAAACCTTGATCGTGGTACATAGCCACAATTCCGTCGAATTTGTTGAATTCCGAAGAGCCGAAAAATCCGTCAGCAGGGTAAGGTCCATAGGCTAAAACCCCTTCTTCATACACTTTTTCAATAGCAGGAATAATGATTTCTTGTTCTTCATTCCCTATAATTCCATTGTCTCCAGCATGCGGGTTTAATCCCAAAATGGCAATCTTAGGCTTTCTGATTCCAAAATCCTGGATAAGCGATTCATTCAGAATTTTGATTTTTTTGTAAATCATTTCTTCGGTGATATAATCCTT
>CAZJZP010000207.1:0-4308 GCA_964550505.1 uncultured Prolixibacteraceae bacterium
ATAATCGAATAGTATATCACGGATATAATGACAGAAGTATTTATCTTTCAGACATTAGCGATGATAAATTGACAGGAACAAGTCTTTTGCATGAGTTTTCAACGGCTTTGGATATTGCTTTTTATCAACTTCCTAAAACAAGAGCAATTGTGCAGATTCCGGGCAATGTTCCTTATGTTCATCAGGTGTATGATACGCCCAATTGGCATTACGGCTACGGTTCTTGTGCGCCCACCACTTGTATTATGGCGATAGCATATTATAATTTGCTTCCAAAATGGCCAGAGGCAGTTAGTGCGCCAAGTGCACATATCAGTGATTATGGAAATTATGTCGCTGATAAATACACCTTGAATGAAATTTACTACGATTACGTTGAGCCGACCAGTGGAGGAGAAAATGCTTGGGGCGGATATGGTTTTATGTGGGATGGCAGTTATTCTCCAAACTCCCGACAACGCATATACCTTGAAAACCATTATTTTTCTTCTAACCAATTGTGGACTTCTTCCTGTTTGTATGCTAATACCATCACAGAAATCGATAATGATTATCCGCATCCTATTTGCTCTTATTTAACTACTTCTGGGCATTTAACCTTAACTACTGGATACGTTGTTGGACAGCATACGCTTATTTTTCATGATCCTTACGGTGATAAAAATACCCCAGGATATCCTAGTTATGACGGTGTTGATGCCTATTACGATTGGCCAGGATACAATAACGGTTATCAAAATTTGGATAATTCGGGAACGCATGGTGTTGTGGCGTGGACAACACAAGCAAGGAATACACACAAAACATATAATGATACCATTATTGACGATATTGATTATCATCATGGTTTTGAAATGAACAACAGCCAAAACGGCTCGCATATGCGCTATTTTCACGATATTAATTCTGGCTATAACAACCATATGTGGTTTACTTACACTATGGCTTCCACTCCAGATATTTGTTGGGTGGAATGGAGTCCAAATTTACCACAGTCAGGCTATTATGAAGTAAGTGTTTTTATTCCTGCTGATAGTTCTAAGGCAACATCTGCTTTGTATCATGTGCATTATTCAGGAAATGATTCTTTGATTATTCTCAACCAATCCTTATACAATAATCAATGGGTGAGTTTGGGTAGTTTTTATTTTGATACCACAATGACTGCAAAAGTCTATTTAGGTGATTCGACAGGCGTTTCCAATCAAAGTATCGCCTTCGATGCTGTAAAATGGTCATGGATGCCTCCGCCTTCAGCAGCTTTTACGGTAGCAAGCAATAGTATTTGTGTAAATGACAGCATCCCTTTTTCCAATAACTCTAGCAATGCAAATCAGTATTTCTGGACTTTTGATCAGGCTTCACCAGCGACTTCCAATCTGGAAAACCCCACGGTAACTTGGTCAAGTCCAGGACAGTATGATGTGCGTTTGATTGCATACGGCTTAAATGAAAACGACACTTTGGAAATGCTACAATATGTTGTGGTTAATCCAGATGCAAGCGCTTCTTTTTCTGCCTTTGATACTGTTTTGTATTTGCCTAATGCTGTTGCCTTATTCACGAATAATTCACAAGATGCATCTGCATATCTTTGGGATTTTGGAGACGGAAATACTTCTACGGATGTTAATCCTTGGCACAATTATCAATCAGCAGGGCTGTATTCTGTCCAACTTCATGCGCATTCTGCCCAGTGCAAAAGCGATAGCTTAATACTGACAGACTATATTGAAGTGCTGACAACAACAAATATCCAAGATAATACGAGTGAATTGATGTTGTGGCCAAATCCGGCAAGGGATAAAATATCCTTCAATATTCCTGAATCAGAAGAAAACATTAGCTTGCGTTGTTTTAATACAATAGGAGAGCTGGTTTTTGCTCAAGAATACGAATATATGCACAGCAATGAAACACAGTCTCTTGAGATTTTATTTTTGGCTGAAGGCAAGTATTATCTTTTATTAGTAAGCAGTGAAAATCGCTATTTGCTCCCTTTTAGTGTATTAAGATATACTGCTAAATAAAGAAAGCGCTTTTTATTAGCAATAAAATAGGATTTATACTGTTTTTCTTTCAGAAAAAATAAAGAAATTTGTTTTATATTTATTTTACCTTTGCGGTGTAAAAAAAACAAAGTGGGCGAAATACAAAAACAATCCATTAAAGGGAGTATTTATTTAGGTTTAGGAACTTTAGCTGGTTTTTTGACCAATGCAATTGTTTTTCCGAGGGTTTTACAAACAAACCAAATTGGATTAATAAGTATTTTGCTAGCCTACACGGTTATTTTTTCTCAAATTGGAAGTTTGGGCTTTAACAGCATTACTACACGACTTTTTCCTTATTTTCGTAATGCAGATAAAAAGCACCATGGTTTTATTGGATTGGGAGTTTTAGTGTCATTAGTGGGATTTCTTTTGGCAACGGCTCTCTTTTTTTTAGTAAAACCATTGCTCTTAAAAAATGCTGTTGAAAGTTCTGCTTTGCTTCTTCAGTATATTGATTATGTTATTCCATTGGTCTTTTTCAGCATCTTTTTCATCCTTTTTGATAATTACTATAAACTGCTGTATAATGCCGTAATTGGTATCTTCCTCCAGGAGTTAGCGAAACGTATTTTCATATTGGCTAGTATCGCTTTTTATTATTTTAAACTAGTAGATTTTAAGGACTATATCTTTATTTACATTCTTGCTAATGCGCTTCCTGCAATGATTATATGGTTGTTGTTATTAAAAAATAAGCATTTTAGTTTAAAGACGGAGCTTTCCTTTATCCGAAAAAATGCTTTGGGAAAAGGGATGAAAGATGTTGCTTTATTTGGTCTTTTTGCCAACACAACAAATATTATTACCCTGCAAATAGATCGCATAATGATAGAAAGAAGTTTGGGTTTATCCGATACAGGGATTTATGCTACTTGCTTTTACTTTGGAGCTTTGGTTTTTATACCGGCAAGAATACTCACTAAAATTTCTTCCAGTTATATAGCTGATGCATGGAAAGAAAAAGACTTAGGGAAGGTGCAGGAAATATACCAAAAAAGCAGCCTTAATCTGTATATAATTGGATTATTACTGCTAATAGGAATTTGGGTAAATATTGATAATGTTTTTATTTTCCTTCCTGAAAATTATATTAGTGGAAAATACGTAATTCTTATCATAGGATTAGCTTTCCTATTGGATATGCTCAGTGGAAGTGCGATGATGATAGTTTCCATCTCTGAAAAATACAGATACAATACCTATTCTAAAGTAGCTTTTGTGGTATTGTTAATTCTTACAAATTTGATTTGCATTCCCATTTGGGGAATATTGGGAGCAGCCATAGCTAGTTTGATTTCCAAACTCTTATATAATTTGTATAAGTATTATCTGTTAAAAAAATTCTACAAATTGGAAGCCTATAATTGGTCTTATTTAATTGTTTTGGCAATAGGTCTCATTTCCTATTTTGCAGCATATTTTCTTCCAACAATAGAGCCCTTTTATTTGGATTTAGTAATTCGTTCTGCTATTTGTTTATTCCTCTTTGTCGTCTTAATTTATTTCTCCAAGGTATCTGACGATATTAATGGGATAGTGAGGAAAGGGCTGAGAATGATTTGGTTGAGGAGATAGGGTTTAGTAAATAGCTGCTGTTGTTTTTCACTAAACTATTTAATGTTTTTACAGTCAAAAAAACTTTTCCAAATAGGTTTCAATCTTACATGTTTAAATAAGTAATTTTGGATTTTAATAAATATTACTATATTTGAAAAAAACGCTTTTATTATGAGTTTATTAAATCCTAAAATCAGAGAATTATTAAATACACATGGAGAGATCAAAGCCTATGAATATAATATGCCATTGTTTATTACTGGATGTATGCGAAGTGGTACGACTTTTTTACATAATATTTTAGCTAGACATCCACAATTATTAAAAATGGGGTTTGAATTAAATTATGCTTGGGATAAAATTGGTGGAGCACCAATATTAAAAGAATGTCAATACAGGAATCAAACACATGCTAGTCCAGAGTTTACATATAATATGACGAATTATTATTATGATTTTATTAAAGAGAATAAAACTTTGAAAAGAAAGCTTATGCGAGGAGTAGAGATTATACAAGGAAAGCCTAATCGGATTTCATATGATTGGGATAACATTGTACCTGTAAACAAATCTCCTCATTTTATGAATAAAATCAAATATATTACAACACTTTTTCCAGAATCAAAAATCATTCTGGTAATTAGTGAATTAGCCCCTTAATTCATCGGACAAAAGTCTATTTAATAATTAATTACTT